>JBDSBD010000168.1:0-9421 GCA_039921765.1 Burkholderiaceae bacterium | reverse complement strand
CTGGACGCTGATCGTGCGCGCGTCCAGCAGGCTCACGTTGGCGACCTGGCTGATCGGCACCATCGAGCCATAGTAGTCGACCTGCACCTGATCGAGGATGCCGGGATGGGCGCGACCGGTGCGGATCTTCTGCAGCTCGGACTTGAACGACTCGATGCCGCGGGCCATCTTCGCTTCGGCGCTTGCCTTGATCTCGCCAATATTCACTTCAATACTCCTCAACTCAAACGTGGACCAACGTGCCTTCGTCCTCACCCTGCACGACGCGCCGCAGCGCCCCCGGCTTGGTGATGCTGAAGACACGGATCGGCAGCTTCTGATCGCGGCACAGTGCGAACGCGGTCGCGTCCAGAACCTGCAGGTTCTTCGTGATGGCCTCGTCGAACGAGATCTGCGTGTAGCGTGTCGCGCCCGAGTCCTTCTTCGGGTCGGCGCTGTACACGCCATCGACCTTGGTTGCCTTCAAGACGATCTGGGCACCGATTTCGGCGCCGCGCAACGCGGCGGCCGTGTCGGTCGTGAAGAACGGATTGCCGGTGCCAGCCGCGAAGATCACGACCTTGCCTTCCTCGAGATACTGCAAGGCCTTGGGCCGCACGTAGGGCTCGACCACCTGCTCGATGCCAATGGCCGACATCACGCGCGCCGTCATGCCTTCGTGGCGCATCGTGTCGGCCAGCGCCAGCGCGTTCATCACGGTGGCGAGCATGCCCATGTAGTCGGCGGTCGCGCGGTCCATTCCGACCGATCCGCCGGCCACACCGCGAAAGATGTTGCCGCCGCCGATCACGACCGCCACCTCGCAGCCGAGCTGGGTCACTTCCTGCACCTCGCGAACGATGCGCACGATGGTGGCCCGGTTGATGCCATAGGCATCGTCACCCATCAGGGCTTCGCCCGAGAGCTTGAGCAAGATGCGCTTGTACACGGTCATGTGTCAGGCTCCTAGGGTCGTGTCGTCGAGCGGGTCGCAGTGGATGTGGAGTCTAAGTCGGATGAACGCCGCTGCGGCGAGCGCCGAACACCGACCCGCGGACCCACCCGGCTGCGCGCGGGACCGGCGTGAGGCCACCCGGAACCGGTGCCGCGCGAGCGTGAGTCGGCTGCGCTGGACACTTGCATGGGCACGCACTGCGCCGAGACGCCCTCAGTCGGCCTTCTGCGCGGCGGCGACCTGGGCGGCCACCTCGGCTGCAAAGTCGTCGACCTTATTGTAGATGCCCTCTCCGACCACGTACAGTGTGAAGCCCGAAACCTGGGTGGCATGCTCCTTGAGCATCTGCTCGACAGTCTGCTTGTCGTTCTTCACGAACGGCTGGGCAAACAGGCTCACTTCCTTCAGATACTTCTGCACCGAGCCTTCGACTCTGCGGGCCACGATCTCGGCCGACTGCGGCGTCTTGCCCTCGGCCCGGGCCTTCTCGGCGTCCTCGGCGGCTTTCTCGGCCGCGACCCGGCGCTCGGTCTCGATCAGCTTGGCCGGCACGTCGGCCGAGGACAACGCCACCGGCTTCATCGCTGCCACGTGCATTGCCACGTCCTTGGCCGCGACCGCATCGCCCTCAAACTCGACGATCACGCCGATGCGCGTGCCGTGCAGATAGCTCGCGAGCCTGGAGCCCGCATAGCGCTTGAAGCGGCGGATCGACATGTTCTCGCCGATCTTGCCGATCAGGCCCTTGCGCACGTCCTCGAGCGTCGGGCCGAAGCCGTCCTGGGTATACGCCAGCGCCGACAGCGCGACCACATCGGCCGGGTTGTGCTGGGCCACAAGTTCGGCACAGGCCTTCACGAACGCAAGAAACGAGTCGTTCTTGGTCACGAAGTCGGTTTCGCAATTGACTTCGACGAGCGCGCCGGCATCGCCCGACATGGCCGACGCGACCGCACCTTCGGCCGTGATCCGCGACGCCGCCTTGCCGGCCTTGCTGCCAAGTTTGACGCGCAGCAATTCCTCGGCGCGCTCCATGTCGCCGCCGGCCTCGGTCAGTGCCTTCTTGCACTCCATCATCGGCGCGTCAGTCTTGGCGCGCAGTTCGCCAACCATGCTTGCGGTAATTGCGGGCATCTGGACTCTCCAATTGATGCCGGTCGGGCCCGTGGCTCCGGCCGGCTGAACTCTGATCGAGCTTTGATTGAAAAAAAGGGGCCTGTCTAAGCCCCTTCTTGGTGTCGCCTGCCGCTCTTCGGACAGACGCGGGGCGCGATCGCTCAGGCAGCCTCGTTGACCTCGACGAATTCGTCGCCACCGGCCACATTCTGGACCACCTCGTTGGTGGCATTGACTTTGCCCTGGAGCACCGCGTCGGCCACCGCCCGCGCATACAGCGCCACGGCCTTGGCCGAGTCGTCATTACCCGGAATCACGTAGTCGATGCCGATCGGCGAATGGTTCGTGTCGACGATGCCGATGATCGGAATGCCGAGCTTCTTGGCCTCGGCGATGGCGATCTTGTGATAGCCGACATCGATCACGAACATCGCATCGGGCAGCGCCGTCATGTGCTGAATGCCGCCCATGTCTTTCTCGAGCTTGGCGAGGTCGCGCTGAAACATCAACGCTTCCTTCTTGATGCGGATCTCGGTGCCGGCCTCGACCTGCGCCTTCATTTCCTTGAGCCGCTTGAGCGAGCCCTTGACGGTCTTGAAGTTGGTCATCATGCCACCGAGCCAGCGCTGGTCGACATAAGGCATGCCGGCGCGCTGCGCTTCCTGCGCGATCACTTCGCGCGCCTGGCGCTTGGTGCCGATCATCAGCACGGTGCCGCGCTTGGCGACGATCTGGCTCACGAACTTCATCGCTTCGTTGAAGAGCGGCTGCGTCTTCTCGAGGTTGATGATGTGGATCTTGTTGCGATGGCCGTAGATATACGGTGCCATCTTGGGGTTCCAGAAGCGGGTCTGGTGGCCGAAGTGCACGCCGGCCTCCAGCATTTCACGCATGGTGATGGTCATGAGGACTCCAAAGGTTGGTTCTAGAATCCGGCTCGAATCGCGGCAGATGTTTCATTCGGAACCACTTCGCGCAACCAGCGAGTAAACCCGAAATGCACCTGTCGCAACACCTTTCATTAGCCGGTTCGCGATTTGTCTGTCCGAAGGACGCCGCATGAGCGCAACGCCCCCAGATAAACCCGCAGATTCTAGCATTCTCATGAGTTCCGATCTGATCGGCGCACGCGACCGAATCGCGGCACGCACCGCGAGCGCAACTCACCTGATGGCCGACTCGATCGCCCGGGCGCGCGCAATCGGCAACCGCCACGCCTTCACCCACACAAGCTTCGAAGCCGCCGAAGCGGTGGCCGCCAACGTAGACCGCCTGCACCTGCTCGGCGCGCCGTTGCCGCGGCTGGCCGGGCTGGCGCTGAGCGTGAAGGATCTGTTCGACGTGCAAGGCGAGATCACGGCCGCGGCGTCGCAGGTGCTCGCCGCGACGGCGCCCGCCGCCGCCGATTGCAGCGCCGTCGCGCGCCTGCGCCGCGCCGGTGCAGCGCTGATCGCGCGCACCAACATGTCGGAGTTCGCGTTCTCCGGCGTGGGGATCAATCCGCATCACGGCACGCCGGCAAACCCGGCCACGCTGAGCCTGGATGCGCAGCCGCGCATCCCTGGCGGCTCCACGTCGGGCGGCGCGGTGTCGGTAGCGAGCGGCGCGGCCTGGGCCGCGCTCGGTTCCGACACCGGCGGATCGATCCGCATCCCGGCCGCCCTGCAAGGCCTGGTCGGCTTCAAGAACACGGCACGACTGACTCCGCTGGATGGTGCCATCCCGCTGTCGACCACGCTGGACACGAGCTGTGCGATCACGCGCTCGGTGCGCGACGCGGTGCTGCTGCATGAGCTGCTCGCCGACCGCACCGTGTGCCTGGCGGGCAGACCGCTGGCCGCATCGAGCTTCGCGATCCCGACGACCCTGATGCTCGACGCCCTCGAACCCGCGGTGGCCGGCGCGTTCGAGCGCGCGATTGCCGTGCTCCGAGCGGCTGGTGCGCGCATCGAGGAAATCGCGCTGCCTCCGCTCGGTGAACTCGCCCAGATCAACGCTGCGGGCGGCTTCTCGGCCGCCGAGAGCTGGGCCTGGCATCGTCAGCGGTTTGCCGGACAAGAGGCTGCCTACGATCCGCGCGTCGCGCTGCGCATTCGGCGCGGCCAGCTCTTGAGCGCGGCCGACTACATCGATCTGATCCACCAACGGCGAGACTGGATCGCGCGGATGGAGCTCACGCTGGGCCGCTTTGATGCGCTGCTCAGCCCGACCGTGCCCTGCGTGGCACCGCCGATCGCGCCGCTGCTGATCGGCGACGAGGCGTTCTTTTCCGTCAATGCACGCCTGCTGCGCAACCCTTCGGTCGTGAACTTCCTCGATGGCTGCGCGCTCTCGCTGCCATGCCACGGGACGGGCGAGATGCCGGTCGGCCTGATGGTCTGGAGCAGTGCGCTGCGTGACGATGTTGTGCTCGACGCCGCACGAGCGATCGAATCGGTGCTCGCCTCGGACGGGTCGGTGCACGCCCAGGACGTGCGCTCGTGAAGGTCGCGGTGATTGGCGCCGGCATCGTCTGCGTGACCACTGCGTACGAGCTGAGCGCCGACGGTCACCAGGTCAGCGTGTTCGAGCACCGCGGCAGCGCTGCCGCGGAGAGCAGTTTCGCCAACGCCGGGGTGATCGCACCCGGCTATGTGACCCCCTGGGCGAGCCCGGGCATGCCGGCCAAGGTGCTCGGCCATCTGCTCAGTCGGCATGCTCCGGTGCGGGTCCACCTCGGGCTCGCTCCGGCCCAGATCGCCTGGCTGTGGAAATGGTGGCGGGCCTGCCGGCTGCGTACTTATCAGGCCAATCGTCTGCACATGCAACGCCTCGCGACCTTCAGCCGCGATCGCTTGCACGAACTCACGCACACCTTGCAGCTCGACTACGAGCGCGCCAACGGCTACCTCGTGTTGCTGCGCTCGGCCAAGGATCTGGCACTGGTGCAACCCGGTCTGGCATCGCTCGCGGCGTTGAACACCCGCTTCGAAACCCTCGACGCACGCCAATGCCGCCTGATCGAACCCGGCTTGAACCCCGAGACCGATCTGCACGCCGGCATCCACCTGCCTGACGACGAGGTTGGCAATTGCCGTCAGTTCGCGCTGCTGTTGCGCAACGAGGCACAGCAACTCGGCGCGCAATTTCGTTTCCACACCGAGGTCGAAAGGATTCTGCCGGGGAGCAAGCCGCAGTTGCGCTACCGGTACGCGCCGCCCAACGATTCGACATTGCTGAACGCCAGCGCAGACCATGCGAGCGCCGGCTCGGCGATGGACACCCAACCGATGCCGCCCGAGCCCACGACGGAACGCTTCGATGCGATCGTCGTCTGCGCCGCACTCGGTGCGCCACGGCTGCTGCGCCCGCACGGATTGAAACTGCAGCTGCAACCGGTCTACGGCTACTCGGTCACGGCACCGCTGCGCCACCACGACGGCCACCCAGATCCCGGCCCGCGCTCGGCGCTGATGGACGAGCGCTTCAAGGTCGCGATCAGCCGGCTCGGAGCGCGCGTGCGAGTCGCCGGCAGTGCCGAGTTCGGCGGCGCACCGACGCCGCATCATCGCGGCGCCCTCGCCACGCTGTACAAGGTGCTGCACGACTGGTTTCCCGGTGCTGCCCACATGAGCCAGGCGCAGCGCTGGAAGGGCGCGCGCCCGATGCTGCCGGACGGCCCGCCGGTGCTCGGCCCCAGCGGCATCGACGGGGTCTGGTTGAACCTTGGTCACGGTTCGAGCGGCTGGGCCCTGGCCTGTGGGTCGGCGCGGCTGCTCGCCGATTCGCTGGCCGGACGCACGCCGGCGATCGACATCGAAGGCCTGGGTATCGAACGGCTTGAGGCCTGACAGGCCTTGCGCGTTCGGAGATTGCGGATCGACGTGGCGCGGTTCTGGCAGGTTCGGACGCGCATCGGCATGAAAAGCTGGGCTGCATACTGAAGCTCCGACGCATCCTCGCGTTCAGGCCTTTTCGGAGTATCGCCATGCGACGCATCCTGCCAGATCATCGCGAGCACGCGTTGTTCGATGTCACGCAGACACGCAGCATCGAGGCGCGCGCCACATCTGCCCTGCCCCCCCACACCTTGATGCAGCGCGCTGGCGCTGCCATCGCGCGGCTGGCACTGGCCGTCGCGCCCCACGCCGAACGCGTCTGGGTGGCGGCCGGCCCGGGCAACAATGGCGGCGACGGGCTCGAGGCGGCGATCCATCTGGCTCGCCACGGCCGGCAGGTCAAGGTCTCGCTGATGGGCGAGGCAATGGCGCTGCCCCCCGATGCGCGCGCGGCATGGCAGCGCGCGCGCACGGCCGGAGTCGACATCACTGGCTGGAGTGACGGGGCATCACCGGGCGCGGCACTAGACCCGCACGACTGTGCGATCGATGCGCTGCTCGGTATCGGTGCGAACCGCGCACCGCAAGGCGCGATGGCCGACGCGATCCACGTGCTCAACTCTCTGGTCTGCCCGGTTCTTGCCGCGGATCTTCCCTCGGGGCTGCACGCCGAGACTGGCCAGCCGATCGGCGACGCCTGCGTCACGGCCACCCACACGCTTGCCCTGCTGACCCTCAAGAGTGGCCTGTTCACCGGGGCCGGGCGCGATCATGCCGGCACCGCGTGGCTCGACACGCTCGACGTCGACACAGCGGGCGCTGCGCCGCAGGCCATGCTGTCAAGTCCCGGCCTGGACGCGACGCAGGTACGCCGGCACGTCCAGCACAAGGGCAGCTTCGGCGACGTGATCGTGGTCGGTGGGGCGCGCGGCATGACAGGGGCCGCGTTGTTGGCCGCCCGCGCCGCACACGCGGCTGGAGCCGGACGCATCCATGTGCAGTTGCTCGACGCCCAGGGCGCCCATCTCGATCCGATGCGGCCCGAGCTGATGTTCCGCGCGGCCGGGCCCGGCGGTGCGTTCTCCGGGGACGCGCTGGTGCGCGCGACCGTGGTTTGCGGCTGTGGCGGGGGCCACGCGGTGCGCGAGCATCTGCCACGCTGGCTGAGCCGCGCGCGCCGCCTGTTGCTCGATGCCGACGCACTCAATGCAATCGCCGCCGACACGTCGCTCGCCGAACTGCTGCGCGCGCGAGCGCGCCACGGCCTGGCCAGCGTGCTCACGCCCCATCCACTTGAAGCCGCCCGGCTGCTTGAATCGAGCACGGCCCAGGTCCAGTCGGACCGGCTGGGTGCCGCACAGGGGCTCGCCGATCGCTACGCCTGCGTGGTGGTGCTGAAAGGTTCGGGCAGTGTCATTGCCGCGCCAGGCCACACCCCACGCATCAACGCCACCGGCAACGCGTCACTCGCGAGCGCCGGCACCGGCGATGTGCTTGCCGGCTGGCTTGGCGGACGCTGGGCGCAGGCCGCAGCGCACCATGGCGAAGCCGCTGCGGCGTTCGACGTCGCGGTGGGTGCGGTCGCCGAGCACGGCGCGGCCGCCGAGCCGGCGATGGCCGGGCCGCTGCGGGCTGCCGACCTGATCGAAGCCTTGCACCGTCGGACGCGCTGACAACACAAGAACTTGTGAGCCGATCGACAGGGGTGCACCAAGCGCCGACCGATTGGCGAGGCCGCTCAACTCGACGCCTTGGCGGATCGCGAACACCCCGTCCCTGCGGGAGACGAGGTCCATGCCGGTCCCATCAAGCATGCGCACGAGAAAGCCCAGGTTCCACGCTCTCGCACGCCAACAAAGGGGCTCGCCATGGCCCAGCGAGTGGTCAGAGGGATGCGGTAACGCGTTCGAGCCGCGAGCCGCGAGCCCACTCCGAAACGCCGAACGCACCAGGCATGCCTTCAGCCAAGCGCGCGCATTGCCTTGTCAGTCTCCAGGGTGCCTTGTGCCGCGCCACTTTCGGGCACCGACTCATCGGCGCGCTCCGAGATCGCATCGAGTCGCGCCGCCACCTGCTCGGTGGCGTCCGTCGGCAAGCCCACGAACACGCCTTGCGTGAGCGTGATGTGGGCGCGCTCGAACGCGCCGGCGCCGGCACACAGGATCGTGCGCGTGGGCGCGTCCTCGGCTACCAGCGCCAGCAGCCCGGGCGTGACCGCCTCCGGATGCAGCAGCGCCAGTACGGCTTCGGGCATCAGGTCTTCGGTCATGCGGGTGGCCGCGGTCGGCGCCAGACAGTTGACGCGGATGCCGTGCTTCGCGCCTTCGATCGAGAGCGTCTGCATCAAACCCACCAGCGCCATCTTCGCCGCGCCGTAGTTGGCCTGGCCGAAGTTGCCGTACAGGCCGCTCGACGAGGTGGTCATGACGATGCGGCCGTAGTTCTGCTCGCGCATCAGATTCCACACCGAATGGGTGCAGTTCACCGCGCCCATCAGGTGCACCTCGACCACGGCGCGGAAGTCTTCGAGCGTCATCTTCGCGAAACTCTTGTCGCGCAGGATGCCGGCGTTGTTGACGAGAATGTCGACCCGTCCCCAGGCCTGCATCGCCTCGTCGACCATCGCCTGCACCGCAGCAGGGTCGGTGACCGAAGCGCCGTTCGCCATGGCGTGGCCCCCGCCGGCGCGAATCTCCTCGACCACCGCGAGTGCGGCCTTCGGTGTGCCGCCGCTACCGTCGAGCGTGCCGCCGAGATCGTTGACCACCACCTTCGCGCCGCGCGCGGCAAGCGCCAGCGCATGCTGGCGTCCGAGGCCGCCGCCAGCACCCGTGACCACGGCCACGCGACCGTCAAAGCGAATCGTCATCGCAGTTCCTTTCTTTGAAATCCGTTGTGACAGGCAGCGCAGTCCGCTGCCGGTTCCGTCAGCGCTTTCTGGGCGTTTTGCCCGACGCCTTGCGCGGCGCCGGCTTGGAGCCCTGCGCCCCGCGTGCACCGCCGCCCGCGGCGCCGTGCGCCTTGCGCTTGGTGGCCGCCTTGGTGGAGCGATCAGCGTCCTTGACAGCGGCGAGTTCCGCCGCCGCCACGGCTGAATTTCCGGCTTGCCGGGTGCGTGGTGCGGTCCCCGCGTCCGCACCATCGTGGACCAGGCGGAAGTCGATCTTGCGCCCATCGAGATCCACACGGCTGACCTGGACCCGCACCCGCGAGCCGATCACGTAGCGCGCCCCGCTGCGTTCGCCGCGCAACTCCTGGCGTACCTCGTCGAATCGGAAGTAGTCACTGCCGAGCTCGGTTATGTGCACCAGCCCTTCGACGTACAACCCATCGAGCAGCACGAAGATGCCAAAGCCCGTGACCGCGCTGACCGTGCCGCCAAACTCTTCGCCCAGGTGCTCACGCATGTAGCGGCATTTGAGCCAGGCCTCGACGTCGCGCGAGGCTTCGTCGGCGCGGCGTTCGTTGGCCGAACAGTGCACGCCCAGCGCGTCCCAGATGGTCAGGTCTTTTTCCTGCTTTTGGGTGCCGGCCACCTTGTCCTTGGCCTGCT
>JBDSBD010000167.1:0-4033 GCA_039921765.1 Burkholderiaceae bacterium | reverse complement strand
CGGCGGCGTCGAGCGGCGCGTCGAGCGCATCGAGCCAGGCGACGAAGCGCGACATGTGCGTGCCCTTGGCCTGCGCCGGCAGCGCCACGTCCAGATCCCACAGCGCGACCGTGGGCACGGCCACGCCGCCGATGCTCAGCTGGAGCGGGTAGCGCACGCTCTTCACGCCGACGCGCTGGATCGCAAGCTGACGCTCATCGCGCTCGCTCTGCGTGTCGGGGATGTGCAGCGCGTCTTTCAAGTTGGTCATGGGTTTCATCGGTTCGTGCCCCCGAAGGATGCCAGCAAAGCACCGCACACGGCGCTGCGGGGTTTTGCACGCGGCCCGCTGGCCTTCAGTGGTTGACGGCCGCGCGCACCAGCGTCGGCTTGGCGCCGAAGCGCTTCAGGATCGATTGCTCGAGGCCCAACGCGTCCAGGCCGCACTGGGCCAGCAGCTTGGCCTGATCGCCATGCTCGATGAACTCGTCGGGCAGGCCCAGCATCAGCACCGGCAACTCGATGCCCGCCGCAGCAAGCGCCTCCTGCACCGCGCTGCCCGCGCCTCCCATCACGCTGCCCTCCTCGACCGTCACGATCGCGTCATGACTGCGCGCGAGCTCGAACACCAGCTCGGTATCAAGCGGCTTGACGAAGCGCATGTTGGCCACCGTGGCGTCGAGCCGGTCGGCCGCCGCGAGTGCCGGGTACAGCAGCGTGCCGAACGCGAGGATCGCGATGCGCGCACCGCCCTGGCCGGGCGTGCGCTCGATCGTGCGGCGCATCTCGCCCTTGCCGAACCGCAGCTCGGTCATGGCCGACTGCACCGCGACCCCGGCACCGGCACCGCGCGGGTAGCGCACGGCGGTCGGGTGGTCGTGGCGGAACGCGGTGTAGAGCGACTGGCGACACTCGTCCTCGTCGGCTGGCGTGAGCACGCTCATGTTGGGGACGGAGCGCAGGAAGGCAATGTCGTAGGCGCCGGCATGGGTTGCGCCATCGGCGCCGACAAGGCCGGCGCGATCGAGCGCAAACACCACCGGCAGGTCCTGGATCGCCACGTCGTGGATGAGCTGGTCGTAGGCGCGCTGCAGGAACGTGGAGTAGATCGCCACCACCGGCTTCAGGCCTTCGCAGGCCAGGCCCGCCGCGAACGTGACAGCGTGCTGCTCGGCGATGCCCACGTCGTGGTAGCGCTTCGGGAAGCGCTTCTCGAACTCGACCATCCCCGAGCCCTCGCGCATCGCCGGCGTGATGCCGACGAGGCGCTCGTCCGCGGCGGCCATGTCGCACAACCACTGGCCGAAGACCTGCGTGAACGTGAGCTTGGGCGCGCTGGCCGGTTTGACGATGCCTAGTGCCGGATCGAACTTGCCCGGCCCGTGATAGGCCACCGGGTCGGCCTCGGCGAGCTTGTAACCATAGCCCTTCTTCGTGACCACATGCAGGAACTGCGGGCCCTTGAGGTCGCGCAGGTTCTCGAGCGTCGGGATCAGAGTGTCGAGGTCGTGGCCATCGATCGGGCCGACATAGTTGAACCCGAACTCCTCGAAGATCGTGCTCGGCACGACCATGCCCTTGGCATGTTCCTCGAGGCGGCGCGCCAGCTCGAACAGCGGCGGTGCGTTCTTCAGTACCGATTTGGCGGTGTCGCGCGCGGCGGCATAGAACTTGCCGCTCATCAGACGCGCCAGGTGACGATTCAGCGCCCCGACCGGCGGCGAGATCGACATGTCGTTGTCGTTCAGGATCACGAGCACGTCGTTGGGCACGCCGCCATGCGCCACGCCAGCGTTGTTGAGTGCCTCGAAGGCCATGCCCGCGCTCATCGCGCCGTCACCGATGATGGCCACCGCGTGCCGCGCCTCGCCCTTCAGGCGCGCTGCGGCGGCCATGCCGAGCGCGGCCGAGATCGAGGTCGAGGAATGCGCGGTGCCGAAGGCGTCGTATTCGCTCTCGGTGCGGCGCGGGAAGCCGCTGATGCCGCCGAGCTGGCGCAGGCTGCCCATTCGCTCGCGCCGCCCCGTCAGGATCTTGTGCGGGTAGGTCTGGTGGCCCACGTCCCACACCAGCCGGTCATACGGCGTGTTGAAGACATAGTGCAGCGCGATCGTCAACTCGACCGTGCCGAGGTTCGACGACAGATGCCCGCCGGTCTGCGACACGCTTTGCAGCACGAACGATCGCAATTCTCCGGCCAATTGCTTGAGCTCGGTACGGCTCAGGCGCCGCATGTCGGCGGGACTGTCGATGGTTTCAAGCAAGGCGTGTCCCATGATTTCAGCTGTCCCTGTCCACCACCCGGTCGGCCAGCAGGCTCAGCCAGGCGGCGTCTTCCAGACCGCTGCGGGCGAGCGCGGCCTGGGCCTTGTCGCGCAACTCGCCAGCATGGCGGCGCGCCGCGTCGAGGCCCAGCACCGTCACATAGGTCGGCTTGTTGTTGTCCAGATCCTTGCCCGCGGTCTTGCCCAGGGTCTCGGAGGGCTGGGTCACATCGAGAATATCGTCAACCACCTGGAAGGCAATGCCGAGCGCGTCGCCGTACTCAGCCAGTGCCGCCCATTGTGCCGGCGTGGCCTCGCCGCAGGCCGCGCCCATCAGCACGCTGGAGCGCAGCAAGGCTCCGGTCTTGCGGTGGTGCATGTCGCGCAACTGCTGCTCATCGAGCGGCAAGCCGATGCTGGCCAGATCGATGGCCTGGCCGCCGGCCATGCCTTCGTGCCCGGCCGAGCGCGCCAGCAGCGAACACAGCCGCGCCTGCAGGGCCGGGGGCACACACGCCGCACCCGCCACCGCCGACGCATCGTCGGCCGACGGCGTCAGCACCTCGAAAGCCAGCGCCTGCATCGCGTCGCCGGCGAGCATCGCCTGGGCTTCGCCGAACCGCACGTGCACCGTGGCCTTGCCACGGCGCAGCACATCGTTGTCCATGCATGGCATGTCGTCGTGGATGAGCGAATAGGCATGGATCAACTCGACCGCGCAGGCCGCGCGCAGCGCCGCTTCGCGCAGGCCGTGCACTGCCTGCGACGCGGCCAGCACGAGCAGCGGGCGCACCCGCTTGCCGCCATCGATTACGCCGTAGCGCATCGCCAGACCCAGACCCGCCGGGGCGTCGAGCGGCACCCAGGCCTCGAGCGCCGCTTCGACCGCATCGGCTTCGCTGCGCATCCAGGCGTCGAAATCGGAAAGCTTCATGCCGCGATCCACGGCTTGAGTTGCCCTTCCTCGAACACCTTGACCTGTTGTTCGACAGCCTCGAGTCGGGCTCGACAAAAGCTCAGCAACTCGGCGCCGCGCTGGTAGCTCTGCAGCAACCGGTCCAGCGGGAGCTGGCCGCCTTCCATGGCCGCGACCAGACGATCGAGCTCGCCGAGCGCCTCTTCATAGCTCGCCGGCGGCGGAGGCGCGGCGGGGGAAGGTGTCTTTGCCATTGAGAATGCGTAAAACGCTGATTGTAAGCAGGCGACCCACCCCCACCCGGCCATGCCAGCAACACAATCGTGAGCAAACCCAACCAGCGCGTGCGCCCGACACCCCCGGGTACAATCCGCAGCCCGCAGCGCCTGTCTTGGCGCCCCCTCAGACCCGCGCCCGACCGCCCAGACCGGACTCGGGCCGCCGCGTCGAGTTTTGGAGGTTCCCAGGGATCATGTCCGTTTTGCGTGTCCCCCGCGAAGCCATTGAGCGCAGCCACTCGCAACTCTCGGTCAGCACCTATTTCGACACCGCGCACCACGAGCGCGAGCTGCAGACCATCTTCCAGCGCGCCCCGCACTACCTCGGGCACACGCTCGCAGTGCCCGCGGTCGGCGACCACCATGCCTTGCCGCAGGAAGGCGAAGGACGCGCGCTGATGCGCACCGCGCATGGCGTCGAGCTGATCTCGAACGTCTGCCGCCACCGCCAGGCCGTGATGCTGCGCGGTCGCGGCAACACCCGCGACCACATCGTCTGCCCACTGCACCGCTGGACCTACGATCTGTCGGGCCGGCTCGTCGGCGCGCCGCACTTCCCCGACGACCCGTGCCGGGCGCTGCCCAACTATCCGCTG
>JBDSBD010000166.1:0-2567 GCA_039921765.1 Burkholderiaceae bacterium | reverse complement strand
GCGGTGACGATCTACCTGGCGATGATCACGATGCTCGTCAACCTCACGGTCGATGTGCTGTACAAGTTGGCCGACCCGCGGGTGGTGCTGAAGTGAGGGATCGGGCGTCGATCCAACTTGGCCAGGCGAGGCGCCGCGCCGCTTTCGCGCCGATCGACACTGCCGCGGAGACGGCGCATTGAGCGCGATCATGTCACTGCCTGCGGCGCCACGCACGCGCTCCGAAGGCGTGTGGGCCGCGGCCGCGCGGCGCTTTCGAAGCGACCGGGTCGGCATGGTGTGCCTGGGGCTGGTGATTGCCTTCGGCGTGCTGATCGCGCTCGCGGCCCTCGGGCTGGTGGCGGCCGACTGGCAGGTGGAAAAGGGTGTGCCCAACGCGCCACCGAGCTTCCTCGGCCCGGCGCCGATGGCAGCGCCTGATGCCATCGTGGCCGCACCCGACGGGCCGATGCTCGACATCACCGCGGTCGATCCGCTCGCGCCGCGCTACAAGGAATGGGCCGCGCGCGCCGCGCAGATCCAGACCCACGTCGTGCCCAAGGCCGACACCTTGCCGTTCGGCGCCGACCGGCTGGGCCGAGACGTGCTCGCCAAGGCGATCAAGGGCGCGCAGATCTCGATCTTCGTCGGCGTGCTCGCCGCGCTGATGGCCACACTGATCGGTACGGTGCTGGGCGCGTTCGCCGGCTTCTTCGGCGGCAAGGCCGGTGATTTCATCGAGTGGCTCTACAACGTCTTCACGGCGATTCCCGACATCTTGCTGATCTTCGCGTTTGCCGCGGTGGCCGGGCGCGATGTGCAATCGGTGGTGCTGATCCTGGGGCTGACCGGCTGGACCAGTGTGTACCGCCTGGTGCGCGCCGAATTCCTGAAGCACTCGACGCGCGACTATGTGCGCGCCGCCGAGGCGGTGGGTGCGAGCGCCGCGTCGCGCATCTTCCGCCACATCCTGCCCAACGTCAGCCACGTCGTGCTGGTGCGCCTGTCCATCCTCGTGGTGGGCTTCATCAAGGCCGAGGTGATCCTGTCGTACCTGGGCCTGGGCGTGAGCGTCGATCAGGTCTCGTGGGGCACGATGCTGGCCGAATCGCAAAGCGAGCTGCTGCTCGGCTACTGGTGGCAGCTCGCCGCGGCGACTCTGTTCATGGCGCTGTTCGTGGCCGCGTTCTCGCTCTTCACCGACGCGTTGCGCGACGCGCTCGACCCGCGCTTGCGAGGGCTTGAATGAGTCCCCCGTCACAGCGCCCGGCGCCGCCGGGCTCTCCGCGCCTCTCTGGCCGCCCGGAGCCGGCGTTGGACACTGCACCGGCCACGGCGCCGGCCACGCTGCTGCGCATCCGCGCCCTGCGCGTTGCCTTTCGCACCGGGCGCGTCGGCGGCGCGATGCAGCGCGTCCAGGCGGTCGGGCGCGACACGGCGGGCATCGACTTCGATGTGCCGGACAACACCACGGTCGCGCTGGTCGGAGAGTCGGGTTCGGGGAAATCCGTGACCGCGATGGCGATCATGAACCTGCTGCCGAACAATGCCGAGCGCGCGGGGTCCGTCGAGTTCCAGGGCCGGGAGCTCCTGACCGCTTCCGCCGCGGCGATGCGCCGGCTGCGCGGCCGGCAGATCGCCTGCGTGTTCCAGGATCCGATGAGCTCGCTGAACCCGGTGTTCACGGTCGAGCGCCAGTTGTGCGAGCCGCTGGTGCGGCACCTGCACCTGTCGCGACGCGAGGCGCGCACGCGCGCCGAGGCGCTGCTCATGGAAGTCGGCATGCCCGAGCCGAAGCGGCATCTGGCGGCCTATCCGCACCAGCTCTCGGGCGGCCAGCAGCAGCGCGTGATGATCGCGATGGCGCTGGCCTGCGAACCGCGGCTGCTGATCGCCGACGAGCCGACCACGGCGCTGGACGTGACGATCCAGCGCCAGATTCTGGAGCTGCTCGCGCAGATCAAGCAGACGCGGCGCATGAGCATGCTGTTCATCAGCCACGACCTCGGCGTGGTCGGCGAGATTGCCGATCACGTGGTCGTGCTGCGCGAAGGCACGGTGCGCGAGCAGGGACCGGTGGCGCGCATCTTCACCGCTCCGCGGGATGTGTACACCCGGGCCCTGCTCGCCTGCCGCCCGACGCTGGAGCAGCGCGCGCCGCGTCTGATGGTGATCGACGAGCACATTGCGGCGCAGCGGCGCGAATTTGCCAGCGACGGCGACCCAGTCGAGAACGGAGCGCTCGCTGGTGTGAGCGCCGGGGCAGGCATGGGCATGGGCGCGGACCCGGGAGCCGACGCAGGTGCAGGTGCAGGTGCAGGTGCAGGTGCAGGTGCAGGTGCAGGTGCAGGTTCAGGTGCGGCGAAGGACCCGAACGCGCGCGTGATCCTCGACGCCCACAACCTGACCAAGAGCTTCTGGCTGCGCCGCGGCGTGTTCGGCCGCACCGAGTTCCGCGCGGTCAAGGGTGCCAGCTTCCGGCTGCGTCAGGGTCACACGCTCGGCGTGGTCGGCGAATCGGGCTCGGGCAAGACGACGCTCGGCCTGGCGCTGCTGCGTCTGCACGAGGCCAGCGGCGGGCCGGTCGG
>JBDSBD010000165.1:0-13400 GCA_039921765.1 Burkholderiaceae bacterium | reverse complement strand
CCTGCGCCGCACAAGGAGCCTGCGCCGCGCTCCGGCCACGGCGGCGCGCAGGCGCAGTCCGGCGCCAGACCCCACGCGGACCCGGCACCCCCACAAGCGCGGCCACCGACGCAGCGCAGCGCCCCGGCGCGCGAGCGCGACACACCGGCCCCGCGCGCGTCGCAGGGCGCACGCGAAGCCCGCGGGCCCGATGACGGCGATGCCAGGTCACCGGCGAAAGGCGGCACCGAGGCCGCGGTTGGCGACAAGCCCGCGCCCGCTGCCTCCGCTGCGCACGGCAGCGCCGGCGCAGATCCGACGCAGGCCGGCGCCAGCCCCTGGTGGGGCGCGCTCCAGCTCGCCAGTCGGACTCCGGGCGAGCCCGGATCGGCCAACGCCGGCACGGCCCAGGACGCCGCCGCGTCAAGCGCCGACGCTCTCGGCCAGGCCTCGGACGCGGCCGACTCGCGTGCACGCAGCGGGCGCGCTGCCACGCTCAAGGCCGACGCGCGCGACGAGGCGGCGCGAGCCGACCCGCGCGCGGCGCCCGACGCCGACTTGAAGCACGCCAGCTTCGCGGCCACGCTGGCTGAACCGCAAGGCGTCGCCAAGCCTGGAGCAGCCCACGCCGGCGCGGCCGAAGTCGCCAAGCCGGGCATTGCGGTGATGTCGACGGCTGCCTCCACCCCGACCGGTGCCGCCGCGGCCGACCCGCTCGCGGCAACCTCATCCCTGACGCTGCCGACACCGATCGACTCGCCCGACTTCGCCCAGGCGCTCGGGGTCCAGCTCAGCGTGCTCGCCAAAGGCGGCGTGCAGCGCGCCGAACTGCATCTGAACCCGGCCGAGATGGGCCCGGTGTCGGTGCACATCGTGATGCACGGGACGCAAGCCCGCATCGACTTCGGTGCCGACCATGCGGCCACGCGCCATGCCATCGAGGCCGGCCTGCCCGAGCTGGCCGGCGCGCTGCGCGACGCCGGCTTCACGCTCGCCGGTGGCGGCGTGTCGCAACATTCGAGTCACCGCGATGACGGCAACGACGCTGACCACGGATCGGCCACGCGCCGCGTCGGTGGGCACGCCGGCGGAAGTGACGGCGACGCCGCGGCCGCTCCACGCACGCGTCACCACACGGTGCGCGCCGGCGGGGTCGACCTGTTCGCGTGATCGACCCCTGAACTGAGCTGCGCGGCCGGTCTGGACTGGGCGCCAAAAGCCCCGCTTATCGCCGCTTCGGAAACACCGGCCGGTTTCGATAATTTCCTTCACGTCACCGGTCGCCACGCGACCCGCCGTGACGCCCGAAACCGAAGGAAATCCGATGTCCGCTGCTGCTGCTGCCGCTGCCCCCTCTGCCGAGACGGGCGTCAGCGCGCCCGCCGGTTCGAAGAAGAAGAAGTTGATCATCGTCGCGGCGATTGCGCTCGTCCTGGTGCTCGCGCTCGGTGCCGGTGCGGTGGTGCTGCTGAAGATGAAGGCGGCGCGCGCTGCCGCCAGCCTGGACGACCCGGCCACGGCGAGCGCGGTCGGCGACAGCCACTCGACCCGACCCGACCCGGACCATCCACCCACCTTTCTGGCGCTCGACCCGTTCGTCGTGAACCTGGCCGACCGCGAGACCGATCGCTATGCGCAGATCGGCCTGACCTTCGAAGTGGTGGACGCCAAGTTCGCCGAAAAGCTCAAGGCCTACATGCCTGCGATCCGCAACACGGTGCTGCTGATCCTGGCGCAGAAGACTTCCACCGACCTGATGGATCGCCCCGGCAAGGAGCAACTCGCGGCGCAGATCCAGCGCGAGGCGGCACGCACCATGGGCATCATGGTCGCGGAGCCGGCGGCGCAGCGGAGCGTCGACGCGGCCCGGAGCGACCCGAGCGGGACCGCCGCACCGAAGGCCGCGCGCAAGTCAGCGACCGTGCCGAACCCGATCCGCCACGTGCATTTCTCCAGCTTCATCATCCAGTAGATGACCACCCTACCCGACTTCGGCTCACGTCCCGCAGGGGGACAGGGGCTGCGCCCACCATCACGGCAAGCATCATGAATCAGCAGGTTCTTTCGCAAGACGAAGTCGATGCGCTGCTCCAGGGCATCACCGGTGAGAGCCAGAAGCTCGAGCAGGAAGAGGTCGACACGGGCGCGATCCGCAACTACGACCTGGCGAGCCAGGAGCGCATCGTGCGCGGGCGCATGCCCACGATGGAGATCATCAACGAGCGCTTCGCCCGCAACATCCGACTCGGCCTGTTCAACCTGATCCGCAAGAGCCCCGAGATTTCGGTCGGCCCGATCAAGCTGCAGAAATACAGCGCGTTCCTGCGCGAGATCGTGGTGCCGACCAACTTCAACATCGTCAGCGTGCGGCCGTTGCGCGGCTCGGGCCTCATCGTGTGCGATCCGACCTTGTTGTTTGCCGTCATCGATGCGCTCTTCGGCGGCACCGGCAAGCACCACACGCGCATCGAAGGGCGCGACTTTTCACCCACCGAGAACCGCATCATCGCGCGCCTGGTCGAGGTGATCACGGCCGAGTACGAGAAGTCCTGGCAAGGCATCTACCCGCTCGAGCTCGAGTACCAGCGCTCGGAGATGCAACCGCAGTTTGCCAACATCGCGATGCCGAGCGAGATCGTCGTGGCCACCAGCTTCACACTCGAGATCGGCGAGGCCAGCGGCACGATCCATTTCTGCATCCCCTACTCGACATTCGAGCCGATCCGCGACGTCCTGTACTCGACGATCCAGAGCGACGCGAACGAACCCGACCGGCGCTGGATCAACCTGCTGACGACCCAGATCCAGTCCGCCGAGGTCGAGCTGGTGGCCGAACTCGCGCAGGCCCCGGCCACCGTCGAACAACTGCTCGCCTTCAAGCCCGGCGACTTCATCGAGCTCGACCTGAACCCGAGCATCCAGGCCAAGGTCGTGGGGGTGCCGGTGTTCGACTGTCACTACGGCACCTCGAACGGCAAGTACGCGCTCAAGGTCGATCAACTGTTGACCAGCTCCACAAAAGGCTGGTTGGGGGAATCTCATGTCAGCTGAAAACGCCGAGCCCGCGGGCCCTCCCGAAGACGCGATGGCCGCCGAATGGGCCGCCGCACTCGCCGAAACCAAGCCCGAGGTCGCCTCCGAGGTGCAGGCCGACCAGGTGGCTCCGGCGGCGTTCCAGAACTTTTCGCCGACCGGCGCTTCGACTGCCGGCAACGACATCAACATGATCCTGGACATCCCGGTGCAGCTCACCGTGGAGCTCGGACGCACGCGCATCCCGATCAAGCACATCCTGCAGCTCGCGCAGGGCTCGGTGGTCGAGCTCGAAGCGATGGCCGGAGAGCCGATGGACGTGCTCGTCAACGGCTACCTGATCGCCCAGGGTGAGGTGGTGGTGGTGAACGACAAGTTCGGCATCCGCCTCACCGACATCGTGACGCCCTCCGAGCGCATGCGCCGGTTGAGCCGTGGCTGAGCCCGACCTGAGGCGCGTGCGCCATGGCGGCCGCGCCGCGCCCAGCAACGCGCGGGGAGCGGATCGATGATCGCCAACGGACTTTCGGCGCTGCTGTGGTTCGTCGCGATCCTCGCGATGATCCCGCTCGCGCTGTGGCTGCTCAAGCGCACGCCGATGGGTGGCGCCGGCGCGAACGGCATGATGCGAAACGTGGCCACGTTGCCGCTGTCGGCCAACCAGCGCATCGTCACGGTCGAGGTCGGCCAGGGAGAGGCGCGTCGCTGGCTCGTGCTCGGCGTCACGGCGCAGAACATCACGACCCTGCACACGCTGGCGCCGCAAGCCGACGCACCTGCCCCGGGCGCGGCGGTGGCACCCCCGTTCGCGCAGCTGCTCGGCCGGCTGCGCCGCCAGGATCCGAGCTCGCCCGGAACCCAGCCGTGAGCCCCTCACAAGTGTTTTTTTCGGTGCCGTTGCGCCGCGCCGGAACGCTCGCCGCGTTGACGGTGTTATCGACCCTTCCGGCCGCGGCTTTAGCGCAAAGCGCCGGCCCGAGCCTGCCGCTCATGATCGGCCAGGGCGCCGGCGGGACGAGCTACTCGGTGCCGATCCAGACCCTGCTGTTCTTCACCGCACTCAGCTTCCTGCCCGCGGTGCTGCTGCTGATGACCGGCTTCACGCGCATCGTCATCGTGCTCAGCCTGCTGCGCCAGGCGCTGGGTACGCAGGCCGCGCCACCCAACCAGGTGATCGTCGGCCTGAGCCTGTTCCTGACCTTCTTCGTGATGGGACCGACCATCGACAAGGTCTACGTCGAGGCCTACCAGCCCTACGCCGAGAGCCGCATCGGCTTCGAGGAGGCCTTGCAGCGCGGCGAGACGCCGATGCGCGACTTCATGCTCAAGCAGACGCGCCAGACCGACGTGATGCTGTTTGCCAAGCTCGCCAAGGTCGATCCCGCGGTGAAGACCGCCGACGTGCCATTCAAGGTGCTGGTGCCAGCCTTCGTGACGAGCGAGCTCAAGAGCGCCTTCCAGATCGGCTTCCTGATCTTCATTCCGTTCCTCATCATCGACATGATCGTCGCCAGCGTGCTGATGAGCCTGGGGATGATGATGCTGAGCCCGGTGCTGATCGCGCTGCCATTCAAGCTGATGCTGTTCGTGCTGGCCGATGGCTGGAACCTGCTGCTCGGGTCGCTGGCGGCGAGCTTCGCGACGTAGCGAGCCCGATCGCAACGCCACACTGCATTCACATTCCCATCCGAAACCCCACCCGGACGCCGCCCTCCCATGGATTCCCAGCAAGTCTTCACCGTCGGCCAGCAAGGCCTGTATCTGCTGCTCGTCGTGGCCTCGCCGATCCTGCTGACCGTGCTGGTGGTCGGGCTGATGGTGAGCATCTTCCAGGCTGCCACCCAGATCCACGAGGCCACGCTGTCATTCGTGCCGAAGGTGGTGGCGGCGGTCGCCATGCTCGCGATTGCCGGGCCGTGGATGTTGACCACGCTGGTCGAATACCTGCAGCGCACGCTGCAGTCGATCCCCGGCGCCATCGGCTGAAGGTCCGCCACGCCGTCGGCACGGTCGCGCCGCATGCTCACCTTCACCGACACCCAGGTGCTGGCGTGGATCACGCCGATCCTGTGGCCGTTCCTGCGCACGCTGGCGCTGTTCGGGGCGCTGCCGCCGATCGCACAGCGCGGCGTGCCGATGCGCCTGCGGGTCGCGCTCGCGTTCCTGATCGCGGTGTGCGCGCAGGCCACCCTGCCCGCGATGCCGCAGATTGCGCTCGACTCGGCGCAGGCCGCACTCGCGGTCGTGCAGCAGCTCGTGATCGGCATCTCGCTCGGCTTCGCGGTGCGCGTCGTGTTCGCCGCGGTGGAGTTCGCCGGTGAGCTGATCGGCCTGCAGATGGGCCTGAACTTTGCCGGCTTCTTCGACCCGATGAGCGGTGGCACCGCCACTTCGACGAGTCGCTTCTTCGGCATCTCCGTGAGCTTGCTCTTCATCGTGCTCAACGGCCACCTGCTCGTGATCGCCGCCGTCATCCAGAGTTTCCAGGCCTTCCCGGTCGGGCCCGAGCCGTTCGCCTTCCTGCGTGCGGTGCAGCCCCAGGTCTGGGGCGCCGAGGTGTTCCGCCTGGGACTGTGGATCGCGTTGCCGCTGGTGGCGATGCTGCTCTTCATCAACCTCGTGCTCGGCCTGATCTCGCGCGTGGCGCAGCAGATCAATGTGTTCGCGATCGGGTTCCCGATCACGATCTCGGTCGGCCTGCTTGGCATGCTGCTCACCCTGCCGATGATGCAGGGGCCGTTCACGATGGCGCTCGAGCGCATGCTCGGCTATTTTCAGTAGCCCTCGAACCTCTTCCGCAAGATCGCGGGCCGTAAAATTCGAGGTTGTGCTTGCCCCTGCACGCCAATGCTGCGCGCCCCCACCATGTCGATGTCCCCTTCCTCTGCGGCCCTGCCGCGCGCGCCGGAGCGCGACCGCGTCGCGTTCGGCGTGCTTGGCGCGATCAGCGCCTCGCACCTCATCAACGACATGATGCAGTCGCTGATCCTGGCGATCTATCCGGTGCTCAAGGGTGACTTCAACCTGAGCTTCGGTCAGATCGGTCTGATCACGCTGACCTACCAGCTCACCGCGTCGCTGTTCCAGCCACTGGTGGGCTTGTACGCCGACCGCCACGCCACGCCCTACTCGCTGCCGATCGGCATGAGCTTCACGCTCGCCGGGTTGCTGCTGCTCGCCTTTGCGCCCACCTTTCCGGCGCTGCTGCTTGCGGCTGCGCTGGTGGGCACCGGCTCGTCGGTCTTCCATCCCGAATCGTCGCGCGTCGCGCGCATGGCCTCGGGCGGACAGCACGGCCTGGCGCAATCGGTGTTCCAGGTGGGCGGCAACACCGGCAGCGCGCTCGGCCCGTTGCTCGCCGCGGCCGTGATCGTGCCGTTCGGGCAACGCAGCGTTGCGTGGTTCGCGCTGGCCGCGCTGGTCGGGATCGTGCTGCTGCTGCAGGTGAGCCGGTGGTACGCGCGCCACCAGGTGAAGATCTCCGCGCGCGCCGCGCAACGCCCGGCCGTCCCGGCGCTGCCGCGCCGTCGGCTGATCCTCACGATCGGCGTGCTGATGCTGCTGATCTTCTCGAAATTCTTCTACATCGCCAGCATCAGCAGCTTCTACACCTTCTACCTGATCGACAAGTTCGCGCTGTCGGTGCAAAGCTCGCAGGTCCACCTGTTCCTGTTCTTGTTCGCTGCGGCGCTCGGCACACTGGTGGGCGGGCCGGTGGGTGATCGGATCGGACGCAAACCGGTGATCTGGTTCTCGATCCTGGGGGTCGCCCCGTTCTCGCTGATGCTGCCTTTTGCCGACCTGTTCTGGACCACGACCCTGACGATCGTGATCGGCCTGATCCTGTCGTCGGCGTTCTCGGCGATCCTGGTCTACGCGCAGGAACTGATCCCGGGCAAGATCGGCATGGTCTCGGGCCTGTTCTTCGGCTTTGCGTTCGGCATGGGCGGCCTGGGCGCGGCGCTGCTCGGTCTGCTCGCCGACCACACGAGCATCGAGTATGTCTACCGCGTCTGCGCCTGGCTGCCATTGATCGGCATCGTCGCCGCGCTGCTGCCCAACATCAAGGAGCCGCGACAGCGCCTGGTCGCGGCTTGACGGCGCCCCAGGCCCGCCCGATTACCGCACCCGGCACGCGGCGGCTCGCTCGAGGGCGCCGCGAATTCGGCGCCGCCCTTATGCGGGCGACCGGCTCGCCGCGGGCGCCTCGAGAAAATCGCAGGCCAGCTGGGCGAGTGCACGCACACCGAGCGCCAGGCCCGCTTCGTCCACGTAGAACAGCGGCGAATGGTTGGACGGCGCGGTGCGCGGATCCTGCCCGGGCGGCGTGACGCCGACAAAGAAGAACAGCCCCGGCACAACGTGCTGATAGAACGCGAAATCCTCCGAGCCACTGACCTTGGGCATGACCAGGGTGTTCGCGTCCCCGGCGACGCGCTGCAAGGTCGGCAGCATGGCTTCGGTGACCTGCGCGTCGTTCACCGTGACCGGATAGTTCTTGTTGATGCACACGACGCAGCCTGCACTCGATGCACCCGCGATGGCCTCGGCGGTGCGCTTGACGCGCGCGTGGATGTCGTCGCGCATGCCTTCGTCGAAGGTGCGGATCGTGCCGCGCATCTCGACCGAATCGGGAATGATGTTCTCGCGCACGCCGCCCTTGATGGCGCCGATCGTCAACACGGCGGGTTCCTGGGTCAGGTCGATCTGGCGGCTCACGATGGTCTGCAGCCCGAGCACGACCTGGGCCGCGGCGACGATCGGATCCACCCCCGCCCACGGCATCGCGCCATGGGTCTGGCGTCCGTTCACGGTGATGCGGAAACTGTCGGCACTGGCCATCGCCGGGCCCGACTTGTAGCCGATCACGCCGGTTGGCAGTCTCGATGTGATGTGCAACCCGAAGATCACCTCGGGCGCCGGGTTCTCGAGCGCGCCCTGCTCGATCATCAGCTTGGCGCCGCACTCCTCGCCTTCGGGCGGCATTTCCTCGGCAGGCTGGAAGATGAACTTGACGGAGCCCTGCAGGCGCCCGCGCAGACCCGCGAGCACACTCGCCACGCCCATCAGGATGGCGGTGTGCGCGTCATGGCCGCAGGCGTGCATCACGCCGACCGACTCGCCGTTCCAGATGGCTCGCACCTTCGAGGCGAACGGCAGGTCGACGCGCTCTTCGACCGGCAGTGCGTCCATGTCGGCACGCAGCGCCACCACCGGCCCCGGCAGTGCACCCACGAGCAAGCCCACCACGCCGGTGTGCGCGACGCCCGTTCGCACCGCGTCGAAGCCGAGCTGCTTCAGATGCGCAGCCACGATGGCCGCGGTGCGCACTTCGCGATTGCCGAGCTCGGGGTGCTGGTGAATGTCGCGCCGCCATGTGATGACCTCCGGCTCGATCGCGGCGACCGCGGCATCGATGGCGTTCGCGAGTCGATTGGGTTGGATCACGGAACGGGACATGACGGCTCCTTCAACGGTTCGAGGTTCGAGGTTTGCGATGCGGCTCGACGGCAGCTGTGCCGAGGTCGAGGCGGTTGAACCCGGCGTCGCTCAATGCTCGGCCTCGGCCTGCCGCTTGGGCACCGGCAACAAGGCGAACGCCAGCGTCCCCGCGACCAGCAGTGCGGCAATGGTGCCGAGCACGGCCATGAACGGATCGACACCGTGCGCGTTGGCCATCGAGGCAACCAGCCCGGTGAGCCACTGCATCAGCGCCACGCCGAGGAACATCGCCATCGTGAAGACCGCCATCGCACGGCCGATCAGCGCTGCGGGGTAGGCCGTGCGGACGTCGGAATATTGCAGCACGATGAAGCCCGAGACCACGCCGAAGACGATGGCGCCAGCGACATCGAAGGCCGCTCCCGGGTTGAACGCGAGCAGCGCGAACAGGGCGGCCACGCCCAGGCTGAAGCCGACGATCCAGTGCCGGCGCGTGCGCTCGCCGGGGTCGAGACGGCCGAGCAGCGGCGAGCCGACCATCGCCGCGATCGACATCGCAATGGCCACGTTGCCGCTTTCCACGAGGGAGAAACCGTGGCGCTGGATCAGCATCGGCCCGAGCCACAAGCCGCGCAGCGAAATGAACGATGCGTACGTGACCGCGGCCAGCGCCAAAATGCCCAGCGTGTGCGGCAGCGTGAACAGTGCGCCGAAGCCGCGCACGGCACCGAGAACCGATTCGCCGCTGCGTTGCGTGCTGGCCAGTTCCGGCTCATGCACCAGCCACAGGATGCCGAGCCAGGCCAGGGCGGCGCAGCCGGTGAGCACCCAGTAGCCTGCACGCCACGAACTCGCCTCGACCAGCCAGGCCAGCGGCGTGCCGGTGATGAGCATGCCGACCCCGCCCAGGCTCAGCACGAGTCCCGACACGACCGCAAAGCGCGCGCTCGGGAAATGCCGCGCGATGAACACCGTGCACACCAGAAACGTCGGGGCACAGCCGAGTCCGATCAGGACCTGCGCGAACACCAGCACGCCATAGCTCGTGGCCAAGGCCGAGAGCACCGAACCGGCAATGGCGAGCGGGAACGCCGCAAGCACCGTGCGTCGCACGCCATGCAGGTCGATGCCGATGCCCGCGAACAGCTGCATCCCACCGAATGCGAAGTGGAACGAGCCGGCAAAGATGCCAAGGGCCTGCGCCGAGAGGCCGAAGTCGGCCTGCAACTGGGGCGCCATGATGGCTGCGACGGTGCGATAGGCCTGGCTCAGGCTGAACGCACCGGTGAGTGCGAGCAGCATGACCCAGGGCGCGCGCGCCTGGCTGCGGGCAGTCGCGCCAGCGTGCGTTTCAGGCTCGGGTACGGAGGTCACAGCCATCCGATATTGTGTCCGTGATGGGCGGGCGCCGCTCGCGACCCGTCGTTGCGGCGCGCGTGCGGCCGCCCTCGATGCCGACCCCGGCTCGCGCCGGCAGCCCTTGTGACGCGGCATGCGCCAACCGGAGATGGGCGCGCGCATCCCGTGAAAAAGCCGCCGGAGCACGGCGGCTTGCAACAAGTGAAGGATTTGTCACGATGCTCAGTCCCGATCGAGGCACCTGCGCCGTGGTCCAGCGCGGGCCTGAGGCGCTTCGCCTGCGCCGCGAAGCTGCACCAAGCCGCTGCGGGGCGACTCAGCGGAAGCGCGATTGCGGCACGGTCGCGAGCTCGCCCGGCAGCGCGCCGATGTAGTCGGCAATCTGCTTGAGCTCCGCGTGCGAGAACGGCTTGGCCATGCCCTTCATGATGGCGTTGCCGCGCCCGACGCGCGGGTTGTTGTCGACCTGGTAGGCCTTGAGCGCGAAGTAGAGGTAATCGGCATGCTGGCCGGCAAGCTTGGGATAGCTTGCATCGATCGGCTTGCTGAAGTTGTCGCCGTGGCATGACGCACAGTTGCCCTTCTTCAGCAGTTCGGCCACTGCCGCCGGCGCCACCGCCACGGGCGGCGCGTCCGCGCTGTACTCCTGCGAATAGAAGGCAGCCAGGTCGGCCATGTCCTGCTCGTTCAGCGAGACGGCGATGCTGCGCATCGTCGGATGCCGGCGCTCGCCCTTCTTGTACTCGGTCAGGGCGGCAACGATGTACTTGGCGTTCTGGCCCGCGATCTTCGGCACGTGATAGATCTCGGGGAAGCTGCTCTTGTAAGCCGGGATGCCGTGGCAGCCGATGCACATCGCCGCCTTCGACTCGCCCGCCTTCACGTCACCCGGCCTCGCGTCCTGGGCAAAGGCATGCCCGGCAAGGCTCAGGGCTGCAAGCGCGATCAACAGACGGAGAGGGTTCTTCATGGTTCAGGCAGTAGCGATGTTGGCGGGTCAACGGGCGATTATAGAGGCGCCCTTATACTGACCCGACCCTTTGCCGACCTCTGCCCAGCCCCACGCCGCATGAACCCTTCGCCCAAGTTTCAAGGCTCCGAGAATTACGTTGCAACCCCCGATCTGATGCTCGCGGTGAACGCTGCCGCCACGCTCAGGCGCCCGTTGCTGATCAAGGGCGAGCCGGGCACCGGCAAGACGATGCTGGCCGAGGAAGTGGCGCAAGCGCTGGGCATGCCGCTGCTGCAGTGGCACATCAAGTCGACGACCAAGGCGCAACAAGGCCTGTACGAATACGACGCGGTGAGCCGCCTGCGCGACAGTCAGCTGGGAGACGAGAAGGTCAAGGACATCCACAACTACATCGTCAAGGGTGTGCTGTGGCAGGCCTTCACGGCCGAGCACCCGGTGGTGCTGTTGATCGACGAGATCGACAAGGCCGACATCGAATTCCCGAACGACCTGCTGCGCGAGATCGACCGGATGGAGTTCTACGTCTACGAGACGCGCGAGCTCGTCAAGGCGATGCACCGGCCGCTCGTCTTCATCACCTCGAACAACGAGAAGGAGTTGCCCGACGCCTTCCTGCGCCGCTGCTTCTTCCACTACATCAGGTTCCCCGACGCCGACACGATGCACAAGATCGTCGACGTGCACTTCCCGGGCCTCAAGAAGGAGTTGCTGAGCGCTGCGCTGAAGAACTTCTACGACGTGCGAAACCTGCCCGGGCTGAAAAAGAAGCCCAGCACCTCCGAGTTGCTCGACTGGCTCAAGCTGCTGCTCGCCGAAGACATCCCGCTCGAGGCGCTGCAGAGCAAGGACGACAAGGTCTCGGTGCCGCCACTGGTGGGCGCGCTCCTGAAGAACGAGCAGGACGTCTCGCTGTTCGAGAAGCTCGTCTTCATGCAGCGCCACAACCGATGACGGGCCGCCGCGCCTGGCCGCCCCAAGCAAGGCCCGACCCTCTCGGAAGGTCGCTCGTCGGACCCGACGAGCGGAGTGCCCCATGAGCTGGCTCGTGCCCGTTTCGTTGCAGGGCGCGCACGGCTCGCTCGAGCCGCTGTCGGCGGATCACCACGACGGCCTGGTGGCCGCGGCCAGCGATGGTGCGCTCTGGAAGCTCTGGTACACCTCGATTCCGGCGCCGCAGGGCATGGCGGCCGAGATCGAGCGCCGCCTCGCTCTGCAGGCCAAGGGCTCGATGCTGCCGTTCACGAGCTTCGATGCGCAGGGCCGCGTCGCCGGCATGACGACCTACATGAACGTCGATGCGACCCACAAGCGCCTCGAGATCGGCTCGACCTGGACGGCGGCGCGCATGCAGCGCGGCCCGTTCAACACCGAATGCAAGCTGTTGCTGCTCGGCCATGCGTTCGAACGCCTGAACTGCATCGCGGTCGAGTTCCGCACCCACTTCTTCAACCAGCAGAGCCGGCGCGCGATCGAGCGCCTCGGCGCCAAGCTCGACGGCATCCTGCGAAGCCACCAGCGCGCCGCGAACGGCACGCTGCGCGACACCGCCGTCTACAGCATCACCGCGGCCGAGTGGCCGACCGTGAAGACGCACCTGCGCTGGCAGCTCGACAAACCGCGCGACTGATCCCGCGGCGCGGCGCGCTGAACCGGCCGAGACCCCAGATCGAGATCGCCCGGCGCGGCCCTGCATCGGGCCGCGCCATGACGAACGCAACGCCGAGGAGTCAGGCTGCACAGCATCGGCAAGCGCGCGGTGCGAAGCACGACGGCCCGACCGCGGCATGCCCCGCGACGCTGCCGGGCGGCAGCGCCGGCATGACCCCACTCGCGTCACGTCACAATAGAACGCTAGCCTCTTGTGCCGCCCAAGCCGCCCGCCATGCTGATCAACTTCTTCTTCACCCTGCGCGCCGCCAAGCTCAAGGTCTCGGTCAAGGAATACCTGACCTTGCTCGAAGCCATCAAGGCCGGCGTGATCGACGACGAGGCCGGCCCCAGCGTGGACCGCTTCTATTACCTCGCGCGCACGTCACTCGTGAAGGACGAGGCCAACTTCGACAAGTTCGACCGCGCCTTCGCCGCCTACTTCAAGGGCGTGGAGCTGCTCGCCGATTTCAGCCAGGACATCCCGCTCGAGTGGCTGCAGAAGAAGCTCGAACTCGAACTCAGCGCCGAGGAAAAGGCCGCGATCGAGAAAATGGGCTGGGACGAGCTGATGGAGACCTTGAAGAAGCGCTTCGAGGAACAGAAGAAGCGTCACGAGGGCGGCTCGAAGATGATCGGCACCGGCGGAACCAGCCCGTTCGGCGCCTATGGTTACAACCCGCAAGGCATCCGCATCGGCCAGGACAAGGGCCGCAACAGGTCGGCGGTCAAGGTCTGGGACCAGCGCCAGTACAAGGACTACGACGACACGCTCGAGCTCGGCACGCGCAACATCAAGGTCGCGCTGCGCCGGCTGCGCCGTTTCGCCCGCGAAGGCTCGGCCGAAGAGCTCGACCTCGACGACACGATACGCAGCACCGCGGCGAATGCCGGCTGGCTCGACATCAAGATGGTGCCCGAGCGCCACAACAAGGTGAAAGTGCTGCTGCTGATGGACGTGGGCGGC
>JBDSBD010000164.1:0-3013 GCA_039921765.1 Burkholderiaceae bacterium | reverse complement strand
CGCGCGGCAGCAGGTCGGCGGCAATGGAGTCACCGCCCAGCAAGGCGTCGAGCCGTTCCAGCGTGTGTCGTTCGACGGCATCGAGCGGACGCTCCGGCGGTGTCGCGCTGTGCAATAGCCACGGCAGGAAATTCCGGGCGAGGTCGACCGAGGCGGCTTCGTCATCGGGCGGTGCGGCATGCTGGACGGTTGCCACGTGCGGATCGACGCGGCGCGGCGTTGCCGCGCGCCGCGCAGGCAGCGCATAGCGTTCCAGCAGCCGGGCCATCCAGTTCAGCATTGAGCGTGCTCGTCCAGTCGACGCGGAAAGCGTCCGCGCAGCGCTTGATCGATCAGCCGTTATCGGCGCATCCGGCCTCGGCTTGAACGCTCAGCTCGCGCGGCCCATGGCATCGCGGGTCGGCACCGCGCCGGGGCGAAGCGCTCGGCGCGGCAAAGGGGGCAAGGCGTTGCCGCTGCGTCGTGCGCGACTTTGCGTCAGGCGAGCGTGGTCACGACCGGCGCGTGGTCGCTGGGGCGCTCGTTCTTGCGCGGCAGCTTGTCGATCACGCAGGCGTTGACGCTGGGTTTGAGCGCATTGCTCACCAGGATGTGGTCGATGCGCAGGCCCTGGTTGCGGCGGAACGCGAGGTTGCGGTAGTCCCACCAGCTCCAGCTCTTGGGGGGTTGCTCGAACAGACGAAACGAATCGTGCAGCCCGAGCTCGAGCAGGGCGCCGAAGTGGGCGCGTTCCTCGGGCGTGCACAGCACCTGGCCGGCCCACGCAACCGGATCGTAGACGTCGCGGTCTTCGGGCGCGATGTTGTAGTCACCGACGAGCACCAGGCGCGGATGGCGCTGCAATTCTTCGCCGATCCAGGTGCGCAGCGCGGCCAGCCAGCGCATCTTGTAGACGAACTTGTCGCTCTCGACCGACTGGCCGTTGGGCACGTAGGCGCCGATCACGCGAATGCCGTCCACCGTGCCGGTGATGACGCGCGCCTGCGCGTCCTCGAAGCCGGGAATGTTCTTCACGACGTCGTCAGCCGGCACGCGCGTCAGCATGGCCACGCCGTTGTAGGTCTTCTGGCCGAACCAGTGCGCGTGATAGCCGGCCGCGGTGAACTCGGCCGCCGGAAACTTGTCGTCGGTGAGCTTGGTCTCCTGCAGGCACAGCACGTCGGGTTGATTCGCTGCGAGCCAGTCCAGCACCTGCGACAGGCGCACGGTGAGCGAGTTGATGTTCCAGGTGGCGATCTTCATGAAGTGCCCTCGCAAGTCTGTGAAGGGTGTTTGCGGTGATAGGTGACGAAGCGAAAACCGATGCCTTGCGCGCTCGTGTGCGCTGCCTCCTCGATCGGCACGAAATCGGAGCGATTCCAGCGCGGAAAGAAGGCGTCAGCCTCGAACGCGGCGTCGATCTCGGTCAGCACCAGCTCATCGGCAAGCGGCAGCGCCAGCGCATAGAGCTCCGCGCCGCCGATCACGAACGCCTTGGCGGTGGCGTCGAGCAGTGCGAGCGCGGCATCGAGCGAGCTTGCGGTCTCGGCGCCCGCAGCGCGCCACTCCGGGTTGCGCGTGACGACGACGTTGCGTCGACCCGGCAGCGGTCGGAAGCGCTCGGGCAGCGACTCCCAGGTCTTGCGCCCCATGATCACCGGGCAGCCCATCGTGGTGCGGCGAAAGTGCTTCTGGTCTTCGGGTTCGGACCAGAGCAGTGCGTTGTTGCGTCCGATCGCGCCGTTGCGGGCGACCGCGGCGATCAGGCTCAAGGAGGGGCGCTTCATGCGCGCAATTGTCGCAGCGCGTCACCCGTGTTTCGTGAATGCGGCCCGGATGGTGGCGGGGCCGGCGGCGGCGCCGCGCTCGCGGTCAAGCCAACGAAGCTGCCTCGCGCCCGCGGGCCAGGTGCTGGCGCATCAGCTGCTGCGCACGCTCGCCATTGCGCGCCTTGAGCGCGGCCATGATCTGGCGATGCTCCTTCAGCGAGGCTTCGAGCCGACCCTGCCTGAAGAGGGAGTGATGGCGGTACAGCTTCATCACCTTGCGCAGGTCGATCACGAGCTGCAGGCGCCAGCGGCTGTCGGCGATCTCGAGCAGCCGCATGTGGAAACGCTCGTTGGCAGCGAAGAAGCGGTCGCGGTCGGCCGCCATCGCCTCGAGCTCGCGATGCAGGCCCTCGAGCTCGGCGAGTTCGGCCGGCGTCGCAGCGCGCGCCACCACGGCGGCGGCATCGCTCTCCAGCAGCGCGAGCAGGTGGTAGACCTCGGCGATGTCGCGCTCCGAGACTTCAGTGACGTAGGCGCCGCGGCGCAGCTTCATCGTCACCAGCCCTTCGCTGGCGAGCACCTTCAGCGCTTCGCGCAGAGGCGTTCGGCTGATGCCGAATTCGGCGGCAAGGGTCTGTTCGTCAATCCAGCTGCCGGGTCCGAGCGTGTGCGCCAGGATGCGGCCACGCAGTTTCTCCGCGACCTGCTCATACAGGGCGCGCTCGTCGAGCCGCGGCGCAGGCGCGCGCGGCGCTGCGACGCGTGGAGTGGAGCTCGGAGGGGACACGGGTGTCGGGTGGGCGGGTGACAAGGACGGTCACCAGAAAGTGAACGTGTGTGGATATAATTCAGTTTTGAATTATGGCAAGGCAGGTCACTGCCGTCCAGCCCGGGTTCGCGAGGGCAGGATCTGGCGCCTGTCCAGTCGTTGACGGCTTGCCCGCCGCGCGCGCATTCTCGAGCGACCAGCCCCAGAGAGCACACATGTCCGACGAAAACCTGTTGAACTCCGAGTCGCTTGCGGCGTGGCAAAAGGCGGCCGAGAAGTCGGCGCCGGGCGGCGCTGTCGAGGGCTTGACCTGGGTCACGCCCGAGGGCCTTGCGGTCAAGCCGCTGTACACCGCGGCCGACGTCCGGTGCCTGCCGTTCGCCGATACCTTGCCCGGCTTCGCGCCGTTTGTGCGCGGCCCGCAGGCCACGATGTACGCGGTGCGGCCGTGGACGATCCGCCAATACGCCGGCTTCTCGACTGCCGAAGCCTCGAA
>JBDSBD010000163.1:0-6690 GCA_039921765.1 Burkholderiaceae bacterium | reverse complement strand
TGGAACGTCGGCTCGTTGACCTTGACCAGCGCCGGAATCTTCTCGCCGGTGTCGCGGTCGTGGATCACGATCTCGCTCGAGAACAGCTTGGGCATGCCGGTGGCGTAGTAATCGACCATGAACTTCTTGAGCTCGACGTCGAACGGCAGGTCTTGCAGCACCATGCCGTCGCCCATGTTGATCACCGCGGTGCTCGAGCGTGCGCCCTCGGGCACGAACAGGTTGGCGCGGAAGGCGGGGTTGCCGATGCCCATGCGGTGGTCGGGCGTGACCTCGCCCATCATGCCGCCGCCGCTGAAGGTCGACTTGCCCTGCAAGGCCATCTGCGCGCGCACCATCAGGTCGCCATCGAACAGTCCGCCCAGGCAGACCAGCACGATGGCCGAGTGCGCGGCGATGTACCCGAGCTTGTTGGCCGCGCCGCGGCGCGCCGCGATCATCGTGCCGCGCACCGTGTCGCCGCTGCGCCGCACCTCGACCTTGGCGCGCCAGCCGCTGGACACCAGCAGCGCGGCAATGCGCTCGTAGGCCTGCGCCGGGCTCTCGGCCAGCTCGGCCTGGCCCTTGTGGTGAAACGCCATGAGCGACTGTTCGCGCACATGCTCCTTGTAGGTGCCCAGGTCCTTGAGAATCTTGGGCACGTTGCGGGCGATGCACAGCGTCGTCGAGATCACGAGGAAGGCCAGGATCAACAGGAACCACCAGACGCTGTAGACCGTGTCCAACCCGAGGGTCGCGAACACGCGGGCCCAGAACGGCCCGAACTGGTTGATGTAGTTGTTGAGTGGCTCGTGCTGCTTGACGACCGTGCCGATCACCGAGGCGATGCAGATGATCGTCAGCAGCGAGATCGAGAAGCGCATCGACGACACCAGCTCGACGCCGTCTCGCAGCCAGCGCGAACGTGCGCGCACCTCGATGCCGGTGGTGGGGTAGGTACTCATGGCGCAATGATTATCCGGGCGCACACCGCGCCATGGACAAGGGCCGGTGCAAGACCGGCCCCTTCATGCGGGTTCAACCACTCAGAGGCCTGGGCCCACTCACCGCAGCCCGGCGATGTAGTCGGCGACGGCCTGGATCTCGCGGTCGTTCATCTTGGCCGCCACGCCGACCATCGGCACGCTGTTCTTGCGCGTGTCGGCGCGGAATGCGATGAGCTGCGCCGCGGTGTAGTCGGCGTGCTGCCCGGACAGGCGCGGGTACTGGGCCGGGATGCCGGCGCCATTCGGGCTGTGGCAGCCGGCGCAGGCCGGAATGGCGCGCTCGGCAATGCCGCCACGGTAGATTCTCTCGCCCAGTGCGGCCAGGTCCTTGTTCTTCGCGAAGCCGGGCTTGGCGTGCTTGCTCGTGTAGAACGCCGCCACATTCTTCATGTCGGCCTCGCTCAGCGCCGCGGCCATGCCTTGCATGATCGGATTGGTTCGAGTGCCGGCCTTGAACTCGGCAAGCTGCTTGACCAGGTACTCGGGGTGCTGGCCCTGCAGGATCGGATTGACCGGGCTGCCGCGCGAGCCGTCGGCGGTGTGGCATGCCATGCACACGCTCGCGGCGATGGCCTGGCCGCGTGCCAGGTCAGGCTTGGCCGCGGGTTCGGCTGGCTCGGCGGCAACCGCTGCAACCGACGCAGCAAACATCAGGCAGGACAACAGGTGGGCGAAAGACTTCATGACGTAGGGCAGTTTCCTGTGCAAAACCCCGCGATTTTACAATGATGGCTTTGGGCGACTTCATGGCCGAGCTAAACCATCCGAATCCTGCCGCCGCGGAGCTCGCGCTGCAAGAGAAACGTGCGCTCGCCTGGGCCCACACCGCACGCTTCCTGACGACCGCAAGCCAGCTCGATCAACTGCCGTCCACCGAACTGCCCGAGATCGCCTTCGTCGGCCGCTCCAATGCTGGCAAATCGACTGCGATCAACCGCCTGACGCAACAAAAGCGGCTCGCGTTTGCCTCCAAGACACCAGGGCGCACGCAACACATCAACCTCTTCGAGCTGGGGCCCAAGACCGGGGCCAACGCGCTGTTCGCCGACCTGCCCGGCTACGGCTACGCGGCCGTGGCGCGCGACGCGAAGGAGCGCTGGCAGCGCGTGATGGCCGACTATCTGGAGTTCCGGCGCAGTCTGATCGGTGTGGTGCTGATGGTCGATGCGCGACTGGGATTCACCGACCTCGATCGCCAGCTGCTCGGCTTTGTCGCGCCGCGCGTGGACAACGGGTCGGTGCGGCTGCTGGTGCTTTTGACCAAGGCCGACAAGCTCAACCGCAGCGAAGCGAACGCGGCGCTTGGCGCCGCGCAAGGCGTGCTCGGAGAGGCCACGACCGACGAAGCGGACGTCGCAATGACCTTGTTCTCGGCCTTGAACAAGACCGGCGTGACCGACGCCGCGCTGGTGCTGCAGGGCTGGGCAGGCGTCTGATGCACCGCGCGACGTGGGTGCGATGCCGAGCCTTCGCGGCGGCGACTTGTGCCGGCGCCCGCGCGACCGTGCCTCGCCCGGGCGGCGTTTCGGCGCGATGTCTCCTCGGCGACGCGCGAGCGCGGGCGACGTCGCGATACTGACGCCGCCAAGGAGCTGCCCATGATCGAGACGTTCGACGCCGCGCTGCCGCACGGCATCACGCTGAGTTGTCGCGCGTGCGGGCCCGCGGGCGCGCCGCTGCTCCTGTTTCTGCACGGCTTCCCGGAGGCCGCGTTCGTCTGGGACGAAATGCTCGCGCATTTCGGCACGCGCTACCGCTGCGTGGCGCCCAACCTGCGTGGCTTCGAGCGCTCGTCGGCGCCTGTGCAAAGCGAGGCTTATCGGGTCAAGCACCTGATGCGCGATCTCGATGCGTTGATCACGCATCTCGGCGGCCCGCCCGAGGCCTTGATCGCGCACGATTGGGGCGGCGCGGTGGCGTGGAGCTACGCGGCGTCGAATCCGCAGGCGATGAAGCGCCTCGTCATCATCAATTCGCCGCACCCGGCGACCTTTCTGCGCGAGCTGCAGCACAGCCCGCAGCAACAGGCTGCCAGCGCCTACATGAACTTTCTGTGCCGGCCGGATGCGCCTGCGCTGCTGGCCGAGAATGACTTCGCGCGCCTGTGGCCCTTCTTGACCCGCACGGGCACCGCCGGTGCGGTGCCGGTCGCTGGCGGCGGCTGGCTCACCGAGGCGATGCGTGCGCGCTACCGTGCGGTCTGGCAGGCCGGCCTGACGGGTGCCTGCAACTACTACCGCGCCTCGCCGCTGCGTCCGCCGACCGAGCACGACGCCTCGGTGATGCGCATCGAGTTCGCGCCCGAGTTCGTCACGGTGAAGCTGCCCACACTGGTGATCTGGGCCGAGGACGACCTGGCGCTGCCGGTGGCCTTGCTCAACGGCCTCGAGGCCTTTGTCCCGCACATGCGTCTGGTGCGCGTGCCTCGTGCCACGCACTGGATCGTGCATGAACGCCCGGCCTTGATTGCAGCCGAAATCGAGCGCGAGCTGGCGGCGTAGCGGCGCCGGAGGGACGAACCGGCGGATGGGCCTGTTGCCGGTGCGACTGGACTTCGCGGGGCGAGCCGCACCGATTCCTCGCTCCCTCGGCTCATGCCGGCAGCTCGAGCTCGCGGGTCAGTGCGTCGACGGCGCGCTCGACCAGCGGGTGGGCCTCGAGCGGCTGCATCAGTCCGGCCGCATCCAGACGTTCGAGCGCGCGCCGCGTGATCGAGTGCGGGCGCTGCGGCGATTCTCCGGCGAACAGGAAGAACTGGCCACGCTCACTGCGCCACAGCAGCTGGACCACCATCCAGCGGCGGTGCAGCAGCAGGCGCTGGCAGGCGCCGAGGCTCAAGGCCGCGACCTGCGCCCCGGAGGTGCCGGCGCCCGTCGCGGGGTCGGCAGGCAGCAGGTCGGCGGGTACCGTTTCCATCGACGCGAGGTCGATCAGCGAATCACCAAAGGCGGGTGCATCGCCTGCATCCGGGATGACTTCGTCGCGCAGCCGTTGCACGATCTGCGCGGGGCTCAGGTCTCCCGCCGCGCCACCGCGCACGCCCGGACGCAGCGCCTCCGTGTGGATCGCCATCAGGTCATCCAGCACCGTCTGCTGCTCGGAGATCGGCAGTCTGATCAGCGCCATGCCAGCGCGCAGGCGCCGCAGCAAATCGGGCAACAACGTCAGCAGGCGTTGCCGGCTTTGCGGGTGATCGGGCAGTTGGACACTCCACAGCAGATCATCGACGAGCGACACGTAGCCAATGGTGGCGGGGGCCTTGTCGCCGAATCGCAGCATGGCTTCGGCGAGCACCTTCGCCCAGGGCCCGGCGAGGAAGCGGCGCACACTGAGGCTGACGCGCAACGCGACGGCCTGATCGCCGAGACGTTGGGACAGTCCTTGCTCGAGGAGCTCGCGGCGCTCGGCGTGCTGCAACGACTCGACGGTCGGGCCCACCGCGCGCAGCTGCATCTGCAGCTGCTCGACGAGGAAGGCATCGATTCGCTCGAGCGACTGGCGATACAGCGCTGCATCCGGGGCGCGCGTCTGGGTGAGATCGCCGGCCACCTGCCGGCAGCGCGCCAGCAGAGCCTGGCCCCGGGGGTCTTCGGGATCGGGATAGACCCGTCCGGCCGTACCGATGCGGTTCAGCAATTGCCACACCGGGTGCGCCGTCGACTCGAGCGTCGAGGCATCATGCAGCGCGACGCGCAGCGCCGAGACCTGGAGCGGCGCCAGCACCGCGACGAACGTGGCAGGCAGTTGCGGGTCCGACAAAAGCGTGTCGAACACGCGCCCGAGCAGCTCGACGACGCGCCGGCGCGCGGCCACGCGAACGCTGGCGAGCAGCGCGGCGCGCTGCGCATTGACGCGCCGCATCAGCGTGGCTGCCGCGTCGCGCGGGTTGGTCGGGGTGTCGGCGCCATGACGCAGCAGTTCGTCCAGCCGGGCGAGCGCCTGCTCCAATTCGGGGCTGAGCGGCGCCTGCGTGGTCGAAGCCGTCGCGTCCAGGTTGAGCGGGATGTCCGCCGTGCCACCCGGCAGGCTTGCCAGCAGCCCGGCCAGCGCGTCGGGCGCCGGGGCATCGAGATCCGCGCCCCGAGTCGTCGCGGCGCCTGGCGCCAGCAAAACTGTGCGGTAGATGCCCGGCTCGACCCCTTGCGCTTCGAGCCGACGGCAAGCCGCGGCCCAGCCGGTCTTCAAAAGTCCGGCCACCACGCCGGCCGAAATGCGCAGCAACGTGACGCGCAATACCGCTGCCGGGGAGACCACGCACGCGGCTTCCCACAATGAGCCGGCATACACGAGCGGGCCGAACGGGTTCGATTCAGCGCTGACGTGGACCTGCCCGGCGAGGGTCGAGGTGAAGGTCTGCAGCTCGCGCAACTGCCATTCGGCGACGGTGTCGATCTGCTGCGCGGCGCGTGCGATCTCGATATCGATCTCGACGACGGACTCGTCCATCAGCGCCAGCTCGCGCGGGGCTGCGGGCACCGAGGACATACTGGCCGCAGACGGGTGCAGCGCGGCGCGAACCGCGCTGTGCAGGGCTTCGGCGAATCGGTGACGGTAGGCCTCTTGCTGGCGTTGCAGGGCCTCGGCCAGCGCAAAGTGGTGGGCTCGCTCGCTGGCATTTCGGGCGCTGTCCTTGGCACCGTGAAGCAGGTGCAGCGTGCCGGCGAGCGCGCGCTCGATCATCGCCGTTGAGCGCAGCAACTCGTCGTCGATGAAACGCTGGAGGGCGGTTGGCATGGCGGTGCCGTTGCAGGGAGGAAGGCGCGATTATCTCGCGCGCGTCGCAAGGATTCTGCACCACGGCCGCGAGAAACGCGGGCGAAAAAAAGGCGGCCGAAGCCGCCTTTTCAAGGTTCGCCGGGGGAGATTCCCGGGCGGACGCGGACTTACATGTCCATGCCACCCATCCCACCCATGCCACCCATTCCGCCCATGCCACCGCCCATGCCACCGGCGGATTCTTCCTTCGGCGCCTCGGCAATCATGGCTTCGGTCGTGAGCATCAACGACGCAACGGACGCGGCGTTCTGCAGCGCGGTGCGGGTCACCTTGGTCGGGTCCAGGATGCCCATTTCGATCATGTCGCCGTAGGTGCCGTTGGCGGCGTTGTAGCCGTAGTTGCCCTTGCCGTTCAATACCGCATTGACCACCACGCTGGCTTCGCCGCCGGCGTTGTTGACGATCTCGCGCAGCGGCGACTCGATGGCCTTCAACACCAGCTTGATGCCGGCATCCTGATCGGCGTTGTCGCCCTTGAGCTTGTCGCCCACGGCTTGCTTGGCGCGCAGGTACGCCACGCCGCCGCCAGCCACAACGCCTTCTTCGACTGCGGCGCGGGTTGCATGCAGGGCGTCTTCGACGCGGGCCTTCTTTTCCTTCATCTCGACTTCAGTGGCAGCACCGACCTTGATCACCGCCACACCGCCGGCCAGCTTGGCCACGCGTTCCTGGAGCTTCTCGCGGTCGTAATCGGACGTGGCTTCCTCGATCTGCACGCGCACTTGCTTGACGCGCGATTCGATGTCGGCCGCGGCACCCGCACCGTCGATGATGATGGTGTTTTCCTTGCCCACTTCGACCCGCTTGGCCTGGCCCAGATCGGCCAGCGTGACCTTCTCGAGCGTCAGGCCGACTTCTTCGGCGATGACCTTGCCGCCGGTCAGGATGGCGATGTCTTCGAGCATGGCCTTGCGGCGGTCACCGAAGC
>JBDSBD010000162.1:0-5496 GCA_039921765.1 Burkholderiaceae bacterium | reverse complement strand
CGTGTCCGCGTCGAAGATGACTGCGTACTTGGCCTGACGCCAGCCTGCTGCCGGCACGCCATGGAGCGCTGCGATCGCGTGACGATGCGGAATTCGGCAGCGACGCCCCGCCGGGGCCGCAGCTGTCGCGTCGCCGCGGGCGTCTGCCGCGGGTCGGCCATGTCGATGTGCCGGAGCGAGCCGGTAGGATCGCACATCTGCAACGAGGGGCTGCCGTGACCCGCCACCCGAACAACGCCCAGCATTCCTTGGTCGCGCGAGCGATGTGCGAGCCCCGATGAGTGGCCTGAGCCCGCACGGGGTCGCGGTGCTGCTGTTCACCATCGCCGTCTTTGCCGCATTCATCCGCGACCGCCTTCCGATCGCGACCGTCTCCCTGGCGATCCTGGCACTGTTGCCGACCGGGTTCGCGCTGTTCCCGCTGCAGGTCGGCGCGCAACAGATCGATCCGCTGCGATTTTTCGCCGGCTTCGGCCACCCGGCGCTGATTGCCATCTGCGCGCTGATGGTGCTGGGCCACGGCATCGTTGTCACCGGCGCGCTCGAGCCGCTGGCGCGCAAGCTCGCGACTTGGGTCGTGGCGCGCCCACGCACTGCGCTGCTGGCGGTGCTTGCGGGTGCGGGCGCGGCCAGCGGGGTCGTGAATGACACCCCGGTGGTCGTGCTGCTGATCCCGCTGCTGCTGGCGGCCGCCCGGCGTGCGAAGGCGCCCGCCGCGGCCATGCTGCTGCCGATGAACTACGCGGTCCTGATGGGCGGGATGGCCACCACCATCGGCACATCGACCAACCTCATCGTCGTCGCGATCGCCGCGGAGCTTGGCGTGGGACCGTTTTCGCTGTTCAGCTTCTCCCCACTGGTGGCGCTGGCCGCCATCCCGGGTCTGGCCTATCTCTGGCTGGTGGCGCCCAAGCTGCTGGCCCGTGTCGAGTCACCGCAGGAGCACTTGAGTGACGACGCGTTCGACGCCGAACTGCATGTCGAACCGGACAGCTGGCTCGCCGATCGGCCGCTGAGCGAGGCGTTCGCCGCGACCGACCACCGCCTGCAACTGCACGCGCTGGTGCGGAGCGGTCGCAAGGTCGCGCCGATGCCCAGCATGGTGCTGCGCGCCGGTGATCGCCTGATCCTGCGCGATACAGCGGCCAACCTGAAGGAGATCGAGGGCGTCTTGAAGGCGAAGCTGCACAACGACGCCGAGCCGGCAGTCAACCCGTCCGATTCTTCGACCAGGGACGACGTGACTGGCGAGGAAGACGAGGAAGACGAGGCCGACACCGCACGCAAACCGGAGGCCGTGCCGTCCGCCCTGGTCGCGCAGATCATCGTCACGCCGCAGTCACCGCTCGTCGGGCGCTCGATCCGCCGCGAGCGTATCGCCGAGCGCTATGGCGTCGCCGTGGTGGGCCTGCGGCCGCGGCTCCAGCACGCCGCCTGGCAACGGCAGGGACTGGCCGATCGGAGCCTCGAGGCTGGCGACATCCTGCTGGTCCAGGGCGAGGCCGATGCGATGCGCGCGGCCCAGCACGAAGGCGTCGGCTTGCTGCTCGACGAGCGGTTCACGCTGCCGCGCCAGGACAAGGCGTTGCTGGCGCTCGCCACCCTGGCCGTCGTCGTGATGCTCGCCGCCACCAAGCTGCTGCCGATTGCGCTGGCGGCCTTGTGCGGTGTGCTGGTGCTGCTGCTCGGGCGCTGCCTGTCGTGGCAGGACGTCACGACCTCGCTGTCCGTCAAGGTGATTCTGCTGGTCTCGGCGAGCCTGGCGCTGGGCGATGCGCTCGACCTCACCGGCGGCACCGCGTGGCTCGCCCAGCATCTGGCCGACGCCTCGCGCGGGCTCGGGCCAGCCGCAGTGGCCGCGCTGCTGATGGCGCTGATGGGGCTGGTGACCAACTTCGTCTCGAACAATGCCGCGGCCGCCATCGGCACCCCGCTCGGCGTCGCACTGGCGCACTCGCTCGGCGTCGAGCCCGAGCCGTTCGTGCTGGCGGTGCTGTTCGGCTGCAACCTGTGCTACCTCACGCCGATGGGCTACCAGACCAACCTGCTCGTGATGAATGCCGCCGGTTATCGGTTCGGCGACTTCCTGCGGGTGGGCACGCCGCTGTTCCTCATCATGTGGGCAGCGCTGTCGTTCCTGCTGGCGTGGCGCTACGGTCTGTGAGCCGGGCCCGGCGCAAGGCTCGACTTCTCGAGAAATGAGCTTTCGATGAACACCCAGAGCGTTGCCGACGCGGTGCCGCCGCCGCTGAAACCCGAGGGACGCCTCGGCACGTTTGCCGGCGTGTTCACGCCCAGCATCCTGACCACCCTTGGCATCGTGCTGTTCCTGCGGCTCGGCTATGTCGTGGGCAGCGCCGGACTCCCGCGCGCACTGCTCGTGATCGCCGCGGCCAATGCCATCTCCGTGGTGACGGCGCTGTCGGTGGCCGCCGTGGCCACCAACCTGCGTGTCAAGGCGGGCGGGGACTACTACCTGATCTCGCGCACGCTGGGCTCCGGGTTTGGCGGCGCGATCGGCATCGTGCTGTTCCTCGCGCAGTCCGTGTCGATCGGCTTTTACTGCATCGGCTTTGCCGAGGCCGTGGCGCCCTTGCTGGGCCTGGACCAGACCTTTGCGCTGCACGCGATCGCCCTGGTCGCGGTGTTTGCGCTCGGCGCGCTGGCCTGGGTCGGCGCCGATCTGGCGACCCGCTTCCAGTACGTCGTGATGGCGCTGCTGACGGCGGGCATCGGCTCGTTCGTGTTCGGCGCGTGGCCACGCTGGGACGACGCCCAGCTGGTCGCGAACTGGTCGACCCCGCCCCACGCCCTTCCGTTCTGGGCCGCGTTCGCGATCTTCTTCCCGGCCGTGACCGGGTTCACCCAGGGCGTCAGCATGTCGGGCGATCTGGCGCGCCCGAGCCACAGCATTCCGCGCGGCGTGTTCGCGGCGGTCGGGCTGTCGGCGCTGGTCTACTTCGGCGTGGCTGTCTTGTTCGCCGCGGCGGCGCCGGCCGCCACGCTGAGCAGCGACCCCGCGTCGATGAAGCACTTGGCCGCGTTGCGGCCTCTTGTGGATCTCGGCGTGATGGCGGCGACGCTGTCATCGGCACTGGCCTCGTTTCTCGGCGCCCCGCGCATCCTGCAGTCGCTTGCCAAGGACCAGGTGTTCCCGTGGCTCGATGCCTTCTCCGTCGTCGAGGGTGCGACCGGCAATCCGCGCCGCGCGGTGGCCCCGACGCTGGCCGTCGCGGTGATCGTGGTGATGCTGGGTGAGCTCGACTTGATCGCCGCCGTCGTCTCGATGTTCTTCCTGGTGTCGTACGGCCTGCTGAACTATGCGACCTACTACGAGGCGCGCTCGGGCAGCCCCTCGTTCCGGCCGACGTTTCGCTGGTATCACCAGCACATCGCGCTGGCGGGGGCCGTCGGATGCCTCGCCGCGATGCTGGCGATCGACGCCGTCGCCGGCCTGTCTGCCGCGGCCATCGTCTTCGTCATCTACCGCTACCTGCAGCGCAGCAAATCCACCGTGCGCTGGGCCGACGGCCGGCGCGCCTTTCACCTGCAGGCCGCGCGCGAACACCTGCTGGCGGCCGCGGCCGAGCCAGAGCACGTTCGATCATGGCGACCGCAGCTGCTGGTGTTCTCGGACACCTCGGCGCGTCGCGCACGCCTGCTGCACTTTGCGGCGTGGGTCGAGGGCGGCGCCGGCCTGACCACCGTGGTGCGCATGATCGCGGGCGACGCGGGCGATCCGATGCAGCGCCGTGAAGAGGAATACCAGCGGCTCGTGGACGAGCTGCAGGCCGCCGGCTCGCCGGCCTTCCCGTTGGTCGTCGTCGGCAGCGATGCCGACCAGATGGTCGCATCGGTCATTCAGACGGCCGGCATCGGGCCGATGCGCATCAACACCGTGGTCGCGAACTGGCCTCGCTCGGCCGCGGCGTTCTATGAACCGCTGGGGATCGGTGCCTTCGGTCATCACGTCGCGATGGCGTTTCGCCTGGGCACCAACCTCGTGCTGCTGGATGCGACGACGCAGGAATGGGAGGCCATGCAGGCCACCATGGCGGGAACGCGGGTGATCGACGTCTGGTGGCGCGACACGCGCACCGGCGAGCTCATGCTGCTGCTGGCCTACCTGATGACGCGCAGCAACGACTGGCGCGGCGCCAGCATCCGACTGATCGACGCCGCGGACCCCGCCCTTTCCGAGGACCACCAGCGCCAGGCCTTGATCGACCGCCTGGGCGACATGCGCATCCGTGCCGACGTCGTCATCGTGGCGGATCGGGACCAGGAAACGGTGGTCAGCACGTCGCGCTCGAGCGCGATGGTGTTTCTGCCGTTCCGCGTTCACGCCGGGCGCTTCTACTCGCCGTTCGGCTGGGAGGTTGGCGATGCCTTGCCGCTGTTGCCGATCACGGCACTCGTGCTGGGCGCACAGGACGTCGACCTGGAGGCCGACCCGGACCATGACCCGGAGCCAGAGCCGGAGCCGGATTCATCCGGCCAGCCTGCCGCGCCGCCGCACTGAAGGCGTGGCGGTTAAACTGCCGCGGTGCAACAATCTTTCGCGCAAACCAGGCCAACGCGGGTTGTCCGCCCGGGCAGCGGTTTGCCGCGCGGGTACTTCGGCTCCTAGACCCCACCCTAGGCCGTCCTTCAGATCATTGCCTGCCGGAACTCGCAGCCGGCGCCTGACCCCCTGCCGCCAAGGCGCACCCTGCGTCGCCAGCGGCCCTCCATCGGTCCCAACCATTCGGTGCCCGGCCTGCCGGGGGCGTCTCGATTGCCCATGACTCTTCATTCGATCCGTCGGGACTGGTTTTCCAACGTCCGCGGCGACCTGCTTGCCGGCCTGGTCGTGGCCCTGGCCCTCATCCCCGAAGCCATTGCCTTTTCCATCATCGCAGGCGTCGACCCCCAAGTCGGCCTCTACGCCTCGTTCAGCATCGCGGTGGTCATCGCATTCACCGGTGGCCGCCCCGGCATGATCTCGGCGGCGACCGGCGCCATGGCGCTGGTGATGGTCACACTGGTCAAGGACCACGGCCTCCAGTACCTGCTGGCTGCCACCCTGTTGACGGGGGTGCTGCAGATCATCGCCGGTCTGCTGAAGCTCGGCACGCTGATGCGCTTCGTCTCGCGATCGGTGGTCACCGGCTTCGTCAATGCGCTGGCGATCCTGATCCTCCTGGCGCAACTTCCGGAGCTCACGGACGTCACCTGGATCGTCTATGCGATGACCGCAGCCGGCCTCGCGATCATCTACGGCTTGCCGTACATCACCCGTGCGGTGCCGTCGCCGCTGATCACGATCGTCGTGCTCACCATCGTCGCGGTCGCGCTCAAGCTCGACATCCGCAGCGTCGGCGACATGGGCCAACTGCCCGACAGCCTGCCGGTGTTTCTGGTGCCCGACATCCCGCTGACGCTCGACTCGTTGATGATCATCCTGCCCTACTCGGCAACACTCGCGGTTGTCGGCCTGCTCGAATCGATGATGAC
>JBDSBD010000161.1:0-3867 GCA_039921765.1 Burkholderiaceae bacterium | reverse complement strand
AGTCTCTGAGCTTAGCCGATGCGGACCGGTCCGCATCGGGCGTGCCATCGGCATCGGCGCTGATCCGGGTTGGCGTCATCGCCGCCGTGGCGTTGCGCAAGCCCCGCCTGAACCGGCGCCGGCGCCGTCCTCGAAACCTGGCCCGGCGCCTGTTAGATTGCAGCGCAAAGGCACGCCCTTTGGCTGCCGAGCCGCAGCGCTCCTTTCCGAGCGGCGCGGCACCACACACCTGGGTGACACGATGAGTGAGACGAGCTTCTTCTGGCACGACTACGAAACCTTTGGCGTCGTGCCGCGTCGCGATCGACCGGCCCAGTTTGCCGGGGTGCGCACCAACGCCGAACTCGACGAGATCGAGCCTGCGGTGATGGAGTTCTGTCGCCCCGCACCCGACTTCCTGCCCGACCCCGAGGCCTGCCTGCTGACCGGCATCCTGCCGCAGACCTGCCTCGAGCGCGGCCTGCCCGAGCATGCTTTTGCCGCGGTCATCGAGCGCGCGCTGGCGCAGCCCGGCACGGTGGGCGTGGGCTACAACTCGATCCGTTTCGACGACGAGGTCACGCGCCATCTGTTCTGGCGCAACCTGATCGATCCGTATGCGCGCGAGTGGCAGAACGAATGCTCGCGCTGGGATCTGCTCGATGTGGTGCGGGCCGCGCACGCCTTGCGCCCCGACGGCATTGAGTGGCCGCAGCGCGAAGATGGTCAGACCTCGTTCAAGCTCGAGCACCTGACGCAGGCCAACGGCCTGGTGCACGCGGCTGCACACGACGCGCTCTACGACGTGCGCGCGACCATTGCGCTGGCCCGGTTGATCAGGACGCGCCAGCCGCGTCTGTGGGACTTCTGCCTGCGCCTGCGCAAGAAGGATGCGGTGCTCCAGGAGATGGCCGCCGCGCAGCGCTCCGGCCGACCGTTCCTGCACGTCTCGGGCATGTACGGCACCGCGCGCGGCTGCCTGGCGCTGGTCTGGCCGCTTGCACCCCATCCGACCCACAAGAACGAGGTCATTGTCTGGGACCTGAGCTTTGATCCGTCCGAGCTCGTGACGCTCGGCGTCGAGGCGATGCGCCAGCGCATGTTCGGCAGGGCCGAGGAACTGCCCGAAGGGGTGACGCGGCTGCCGGTCAAGACCATCCACGTCAACAAGTCGCCGGTCGTCATCGCCAACCTGAAGACCCTGGGCCCGGAGCGAGCTCAGCGCTGGGGCATCGATGTCGAGCTGGCACTGCGCCACGCGGATCTGGCCGCCAAGCAGGCGCATCTGCTCGCCGGCATGTGGCCGGCTGTGTTCGAACGTCCACCGCGTGAAGGCCGGGCAGACGTCGACGAAGATCTGTACGGCGGCTTCCTGGGCAACGAGGACCGCCGCGTGCTGGAGCGGCTGCGCTCGCTCGACGGGGCGGCTCTCGCAGCCACACGTCCGACGTTCACCGACCCGCGGCTCGACGAGCTGTTCTTCCGCTACCGGGCACGCAATTTCCCCGACACCCTGGGCGCGCCCGAGCAACGGCAGTGGCAGCAGCACTGCGTCCATCGGCTGCACGACGGCGTGGGTGGCGGCCTGACGCTGCCGGCCTTCTTCGAGCGCATCGACACGCTCGAACAAGGCGCCGACGAGCGCGGCCAGGGCATCCTCTCCGCGCTCTACGACTACGCCGAGCAGATCGCGCCGGAACTCGACTGAGCGCGCAACGCGCGGGCGCTTGCGCCGCATGGGCGCGCTGCGCTGCCGCGACCTCCTGGCTCGTGCCCGGACCGTGAACCGGCACCAAGGTCGGGCGACCATGCTCCGAATCGGTGCGTGCACGGGGGCGTGCGTCTCACTTCGGTGCACGAATCGGCGCTGGATAAGGCACACGACTTGCGTTTCTGGTGCGCACGACTCTCTCGCGCGGTGCGAGAGGCACAAAGACCGGGCGCACCCGGGAGGCTTCGATGGATCAGGTCAGACAAGGGACCGACGCGCTCTTCATTTTGCTGGGTGCGATCATGGTGCTGGCGATGCACGCCGGATTCGCGTTTCTCGAGCTCGGCACGGTGCGCCAGAAGAACCAGGTCAACGCGCTGGTGAAGATCCTTGCCGACTTTTCGGTCTCGACCATCGCCTATTTCTTCGTCGGCTACGGCGTGGCCTATGGCGTTCACTTCTTCAGCGGTGCTGACACGCTGGCACAGAAGAACGGCTTCGAACTGGTGCGCTTTTTCTTCCTGCTCACTTTCGCGGCCGCGATTCCCGCCATCGTCTCGGGCGGCATCGCCGAGCGCGCGCGCTTCGGCCCGCAACTGGCGGCCACCGCGGTGATCGTCGGGCTGGCCTATCCGTTGCTGGAAGGTGTGGTCTGGGGCGACAGGCTCGGCGTGCAGGCCTGGATCGAAGGCCTGACCGGCGCGCGCTTCCACGACTTTGCCGGCAGCCTGGTGGTGCACGCCTTCGGCGGTTGGGTCGGCTTGACTGCGGTTCTCCTGCTCGGTCCGCGCAGCAACCGCTACCGCAAGGACGGTGGAATCAGTGCGCACCCGCCTTCGAGCATTCCGTTCCTCGCGCTCGGCGCCTGGGTGCTGACGGTGGGCTTGTTCGGCTTCAACGTGATGAGTGCGCAGACGATCGACAAGATCTCCGGCCTGGTGGCGGTGAATTCGCTGATGGCGATGGCCGGCGGCACGCTGGTGGCGGTGCTGCTCGGTCGCAACGACCCGGGCTTTGCCTACAACGGCCCGCTCGCCGGTCTGGTCGCGGTGTGCGCCGGGTCGGACGTGATGCATCCGGCCGGCGCGCTGGTGGTGGGCGGCGTGGCCAGTGCGATCTTCGTCTCGATGTTCACGCTGACGCAGAACCGCTGGAAGATCGACGACGTGCTCGGCGTCTGGCCGCTGCACGGTTTGTGCGGCGCCTGGGGCAGCCTGGCTTGTGGCCTCTTCGGCGCGAGGGCGCTGGGCGGGGTCGGCGGCGTCAGCTTCGCGGCACAGCTGATCGGTACCGTGATGGGGATCGCCTGGGCGCTGCTCGCCGGGCTCGTCGTGTATGGCGGGATCAAACGCGTGACGCCGCTGCGCCTCACGCTCGAAGAGGAACACAACGGCGCCGATCTGTCGATCCACCGCATCGGCGCCACGCCGGGGCGCGAAGCGAGCTGGTGAGGGCTCTGGATGAAACAAAGCCCCCGCGCTTTTGCACGAGGGCTTTGCGTTGAACGTCTGGCCGAAGGCCCGACCGCCCGACCGCGCGTCGCTCAGGCGCCGATCTTCTCCGCCGCGTCGCTGAAGTCCTTGACCTTGTCGAAGTTCAGGTACTGGTAGATCGTGTCGCTGGCCTGGGTCAGCACGCCCATGTCGAGCATGTACTCGGCGCGGGTCGGGATGCGGCCGAGTTTGGAGCACACCGCGGCGAGTTCGGCCGAACCGAGGTAGACGTTGGCGTTCTTGCCCAGGCGGTTCGGGAAGTTGCGCGTGCTGGTGCTGAACACGGTCGCGCCTTCCTTGACCTGCGCCTGGTTGCCCATGCACAGGCTGCAGCCCGGCATCTCCATGCGGGCACCGGCATTGCCGAGCACGCCGTAGTGGCCTTCCTCGCTGAGCTGCTTGGCGTCCATCTTGGTCGGCGGTGCAACCCAGAGCTTGACCGGAATGTCGCGCTTGCCCTCGAGCAGCTTCGAGGCGGCGCGGAAGTGGCCGATGTTGGTCATGCACGAACCGATGAAGACTTCGTCGATCACCGAGCCGGCCACGTCGGAGAGCGTCTTCACGTCGTCCGGGTCGTTCGGGCAGGCGACGACCGGCTCGAGCACGTCGGCCAGGTCGATCTCGATCACCGCGGCGTAGTCAGCGTCCGGGTCGGCCTTCAGCAACTGCGGGTTCGCGAGCCAG
>JBDSBD010000160.1:0-6765 GCA_039921765.1 Burkholderiaceae bacterium | reverse complement strand
CGCGCAGCGTGCCGCGAGCGGCCACGTGGAGCGAGCGCGAGGCTTGCTCGAGCAGCAGGTCATCGTCGCGGTAAAGCCGCACATCCAGGATAGCGTCGAGCGCTCGGTCGGGTTCGTTGACGACGTGGACCTCCAGGCCGTTGGTGCCTTCGTCACTGAGGAAGGCCGTGATCGGCGCGAGCGCGTTCTTGCAACCGTGAAACGCTGCCTTGGGCACACCGTGATCGTCGAGCAGGCCCCAACCCGCGCCGGGCCACAGGTCGCGCAGGAACCACACCAGCGCACCCTGGCATCGTGAGTCGGCACGGCGCCACTCGGCAAAGGTGGCCTGGATGACTTCGGCGCTCACGGCGCGGCTGAGCGCGAGGTAGCGCTCGTGGTCGGCGTAGCGCAGCGCCACCGGGTCGACCCGATACAGCAGCCGCAGGTAGTGATCGCGCACGTCCTCGAAATCCCAGCCGGCGCCCAGGTCGCGCGGCGCGCGTGACTTCCAGGCCGGATGGTGCACGCGCAAGGCTTCACCGCCGGGCATGCGGGCCTGGGTCGAGGCGCTCGGCACGTTCGCGAACGCCAGGCATTCGGTCGCGAAGCGGACCTCGCTACGGCGCGCATCCTCGAGCGGGCGCAGGTAGGCGCCAACGCCGTAGTACGAGGTCGTGCCGACGTTGTTCTGGTGCGGGAAGGCACCGCCGTGTGCGCTCGATGGCCAGTACGGCACGTCGGGACACCAGTGCCTCGAGAGAGTTGCCAGCTCCTCGTCAAACAGCGGCGAAGCCCAGCTCTCGCGCGGGCTGCCCCACATTGCGGCCTGTTGCTCGCATTCGCTGTTGCCGCACAGCACCGCGAGCGACGGGCGCGCCTGCCAGCGTTGCAACTGCTGCTCAGCTTCCGCCCGCACGGAGGTGGCAAACGATGGGTCGTCGTGCGGATAGTCCAGGTTCGCAAACATGAAGTCCTGCCAGACCAGGATGCCGAGTGCGTCGCAGGCATCGAAGAACGCCTCACTCTCGTAGACGGTTGCGCCGCTGACCCGAACCATGTTCATGCCGGCCGCGCGCACCTGCTCGAGCGCGGTGCGGTAGGCCGCGGGCGACGCATTCAGGCTCACCACATCCAGGGGCATCCAGCAGGCGCCGCGGCAAAAAACCGGCACGCCGTTGACGCGCAGCGCGAAGTCGCCGCCTTCCGTGTCGAGCGCTAGGGTGCGAAAACCCAGCGGCCCGAGATCCACCACGACCGGTTCGGTGATGCCGTTCAGGTGCACCACGATGCGCACCTGGTACAGGGCCGGCTCGCCGTGCGTGTGCGGCCACCAGAGCTCGGGGTCGGGCATCATCAGTCGGGTTTCGTAGTGGTCGCCTTGCCGCGCCTTTGCGCTGAGCTCGGCACGGTGGGTGATGCCATCACGAACCAACTCGAGCCGCGCACCACCGATCGATGCGCCGGGCCGGAGTGCGCGCAATTCGGCGCGCAAGCGAACCACGCCGCGGCCTTCCTCGATGCGGCTGGCCAGCTGCAGCTGTGTCACCACCAACCCGGCGCGTCGCTGCAGCCCGACCCCGCGCCACGGCCCGACGACTGCGGCCGGCGGTGACCAGCCCGGGGTTCGCCCAAGCAGCGTCGCACGTATCCAGCGCAGTTGCTGGTGCTCGACCATCGGCGCGCGCCAGCGCGGCCGCGCCCGACGCCGGGTCAGCCAGTGATCGAGCGAGCGAAAGCGCAGCAGCAGCTCGTTGCCGCTCGGCCGCAACTCGACGTTGGCGCACTCGTGCGCCAGATGCATGTTCTCGCTGCAGAGCAGCCGCGTGCCGTTGAGCCAGATTTCGCAAAGCCCGGCCAGACCGTCGAACGCGAGACTCAGGCGCTCATCGGTGGCAGCGCAGGCCGCGTCGAAGTGCAGTCGGTACCACCAGTCCTCGGCGTCGAAACGGCGCGCCGGCCCGTCCAGACTCCAATGGCCCGCTCGGCGCAACGCGTGCGCCACGCTGGCGGGCTCGGTGATCGGGAGCCAGGCCGAGGCCTCGATCGCGTCCAGCCCGGTCGGCTCGAGGATCGTGTCGGGCGGCACGCTGCACAGCTCCCAGCCCGTTGCGAGCGGCTCGTGGCGATGGCTTGAAACGTGCCGGATCCTGCCGGCGATCACACCCGGCCTCAGGACGGCTGGCCAGCGCCGATCCCGTCGACCGCGGCGCGAATCGAGTCGATGCTGGCGAACACGCTGCGCTTGAGAAGATGGTCCGGGAACTCGATGTCGAACGCGGCTTCGAGCGCGAGCATCACGTTGACGCTGGCGTGCGAACTCATACCGGCAAGGTACAGGTCGGCGTCGGGTTCAAGCTGGCCGGCATCGGCGCCGAGCTTGGCGTGCTTGACAAGGATCGCGCGAATCTGCGCCTCCAGGGAGTCGCTGGTGTTCATGATGGGTTCGGGGTCGTTGATGAAAATTCGTCGCTGCGGGCCAGCGCAGCCACCATGGCCGTGGCGTAGTCGCCGTCGTGGCTCAGGCTCAGTGCAATCTCGGCAAAGCGTTCGGGCCGCGCCAGCGCGGCGGCCTTGTGGTGAAGGATCAGCGTGCAGGCACCGCTCGGCTGTTTGCGAACCTCGATATCGCGCCAGCTGATGCCGGCTTCCGACAGGCCGAATGCCTTGATCGCGGCTTCCTTGGCGGCAAACCGCGCGGCCAGGCGTTGTGCTGCCAATGCTGGGGCCTGGACCGCGTAACTCAGCTCATGCTCGGTGAAGAAGCGGCGCGAGAAGCGCTCGCCGAAGTCGGTCAGTGAGGCTTCGATGGCGCTGACCTGCACCACGTCGACACCAATGCACAAGGCAGGTCGCGGCGAATGCGCTGCGGCGTGGAGATCGGCGGGAAGGGAGGGCTGCTGCGTCATCACGGATGGCATCTTCGAGGCGGACCGCACTCCGTACAAGTGCAAGTAAGTGTAAGTTTGCACGGATTCCAGAACTGTGGCGCGACCGGAGGGCAATACCCCCCGACCGAGGGGCGCAGCGCGTCGCCCCCAGGCCACTCGTTGGCAGCCCAAGGTCGGAGCGAAGCGACGCCACCGGACAGAGTGCATGCCGCGCTGGATGTGAACTTGCGCCCACCGTTCACCCACGCCGCAATCCGGTGCGGTGCATGTTCTGCGTGAACGAGTTGACAAGGCCGACCGGCCCGCGGGCGTGGGACCGCCGCCGGGCGCTGGGCGACCCTATGCTTGCAGCTCACCGGGCTCGCGCCACGCACCACCGAGGCACGCGGGCCGAGCCACCGACCGGACGTCGGCCCGGGGCCTGCGGTGTCCATTCGATAAAGGTCCGACCGAGATGAGCCACCCTCCGTTCGATGTCTTGTTGAGCCGCGTGCGCACGATCGCGACCGAGGTCGCCGCGCCTCATGCCGCGCAGGTCGATGCCGAGGCACGCTTCCCGCACGAGACCGTGGCGGCGTTGCGCGAGGCCCGGCTGTTGTCGGCCGCGGTGCCGCGTTCGCTCGGCGGTGCGGGCTGCAGCATGCTGGAGCTGGCCACGCTGTGCTCGAGTCTCGCGCAAGGCTGTGGTGCGAGCGGCATGGTGCTCGCGATGCATCTGATCGAGGTCGCATGCCTGGCCCGCCACGGCATGGAGTCGGCCTTTTTCCGAGGCTACCTGGAAGAGCTGGTGGCACGGCAATGGCTGATCGCTTCGATCACGTCCGAGGTCGGCACGTTCGGCGACACGCGCGCGAGCATCTGCGCGGTGGAACGCAAGGGCGACTCGTTCCGTCTCGAGAAGGCCGCCACCACGGTGTCGTATGGCGCGCATGCCGACGCCTTGCTGGTGACGGCCCGGCGCGCCGGCGATGCGGCGCCTGGCGACCAGGTGCTGGTGTTGCTGCGCCGCGGCGACTACACGCTCACGCCCACGTCGAGCTGGGATACGCTGGGCATGCGCGGCACCTGCAGCCCGGGCGGCCAGCTGGTGGCGCAGGCACCCGCCGGGCAGATCCTGCCAGGCGCGTTCGCCGACTCATCGGCGCAGACCATGGTGCCGTACTCGCACACGCTGTGGTCGTCGCTGTGGTGGGGCATTGCCGCCGATGCGATGGCGCGCGCCGCGGCCTTCGTGCGCGGCCAGGCGCGCAGGAATCCCGGCGTGACGCCGCCGGCGGCCGGTGCGCTGGCGCAGGCAATGGCCGAGTTGCAGGCGCTGCGCAGCCACTGGTCCACCTGCGCCAGCGAGTTCGATGCGATCGAGGCGCGCGGCGCGCGCCAGGAGCTCGCGACGATGGGCTGGGCGCTGAAGCTGAACCACCTGAAGGTGCAGGCGTCGGAAGCCGCGCCGCGCATCGTGCACCAGGCGCTGCAGATCATCGGCGTGATGGGCTATCGCAACGATTCGAAGTTCAGCGTCGGCCGGCACTACCGCGACAGCCTGTCGGCCGCATTGATGATCTCCAACGAGCGGCTGGCAGCCAAGAGCGCCTCGATGCTGTTGGTCGTCAAGGACACCTGAGGCCGACGCAAGAGCGGTGCGCCGCGGCGCAAACCCATCCGCCACCGCATCGATCCGCACCCTCTCCCGACACGCCGAAACCCTCCACACCCGACACTCGACACGCCGACACGATGCCAGACACCGATCCCGATCCGTACGACCCGCGCGCTTTCCACGACGAGCTGGTGCGCCACGGGCTGATTCTCCCCACCGATGTGGCCGGCGACTATGGCCGCGGCGCAGTGTTCGAGGACATCCTCGAGCACTTCGATGCGCTGGTTGCGCGGGTTGCGAAGGACGATGGTGCGGAGACGCTTACCTTCCCGCCGATCGTGGCGCGCACGTTGATCGAGCGTGTGGGCTACATGGACAACTTTCCGCAACTCAGTGGTTCGATCCACAGCTTTGCCGGCAGCGACGCGCAGGCGCGCGAACTCAGCGCCCGGGTCCATGCCGGCGAGCGTTGGGAAGACCTGCTGTCCATCACCGAGTGCATGCTGACGCCGGCGGCCTGCTACCCCGTCTATCCGATCTTCTCGGGCCTGCTGCGCGAGGGCGGGCGGCTCGTCACCGTGATGAACTGGGTCTACCGCCACGAGCCGTCGGCCGAGCCGATGCGGCTGCAGTCGTTCCGGATGCGCGAGTTCATCCGCGCCGGCACGCCCGAAGAGGTGCTTGCCTGGCGTGACACCTGGCTCGATCGCGGCCTGGCGCTGCTCGGCTCGCTGCGCCTGCCAGTGAAGAGCGACGTTGCGTCCGACCCGTTCTTCGGGCGTGGTGGCAAGGTCATGGCGGCGAGCCAGCGCGAGCAGCAGCTCAAGTTCGAGATCCTGGTGCCGGTGATCTCGGCCGACAAACCCACCGCGATCTGCTCGTTCAATTTCCACCAGGATCACTTCAGCAGCACCTTCGGCATCCGCTCGTCGAGCGGCGCGGTGGCGAGCACGGCGTGCCTGGGCTTCGGGTTGGAGCGCGTGACATTGGCGCTGCTCAAGACCCACGGCTTCGACCCCGCGCAGTGGCCCACCGATGTGCGCGGGCTGCTTTGGCCGGCCAGCGCCTGATGCGATGAGCCTGATGCCCAACCACCTCGATTCTGACGAACCCCGCTGGGCCGCCGAGACCAGCTCGCACGGCCCTTGTCGGCACCGCACACCGCGCCATCGGGAGCCGCGATGAGCTCCGCGCCGACGGTTCTGGCCAGCCTGAACGCCGCAAACCATTGCGCCCACCCGCTGCACGCGCCCGAGCGCATCTGGACCGAGAAGAACTGCTACGCCGATCTGTGGGTCGAGCTGCTGCACGCGCTCGGGCTCGAGCCCCATGCGAGTCTGCCGTTCGTGCTGGCGCTCGAGTTCGAGGGGGACCAGTGGACATTCTTCAAGCCGCCGCTCGCCGATCTGCGCGCGCTCTATGGCATCGATGTGCAGGAGCTCAACATCTGGCGCCCAGTGCTGGACCATGCCGTGGAGCACCTCGGCCGCGGCCGCTTGCTGAGCCTGGAGGTCGACTCCTTCTGGCTCCCCGACACCGCTGCCACCGACTACCGCTCCCAGCACACCAAGACGACGATCGTGCTCAACGCGCTGGACGTGAACGGGCGGCGCCTGGGTTACTTTCACAACGCCGGCTATTTCGAGCTCGAGGGCGAGGATTTCGCGCGCTTGTTCCATCTGGATGGCGAACCGCCGCCGGAGTGGCTACCGCCGTACGCCGAGCTGATCCACATCGACCGGGTGCAGACCCGCAGCGACGCGGAGCTGCGCCGCATCTCGAGCGAGCTGCTGCGCACGCACCTTGCATGGCGCCCCGCGGACAATCCGATCACGCGCTTTCACGCGCGCTTCGACGCCGATCTGCCGGCGCTGCAGAGTGCCGGACTGGCGCGCTACCACGCCTGGGCGTTCGCCACGCTGCGCCAGCTCGGCGCGGCCTTCGAGCTCGCGGCGCTGTACCTGCGCTGGCTCCACGGCGGTGATTTACAAACCCAGGCCGACCCCGATGCGGGTGCGAATGCTCATCCATCGATCGCTGCATTCGAGCTGATCGCGCTGCAGGCCAAGACCTTGCTGCTCAAGTCGGCACGGGCCGTGAACTCGGGTCGTCCCGTCGATGCCGGTGCGCTGTTCGGCGAGATGGCACAGGCATGGGAGCGCGGGATCGCGGCGCTCGAGTCCTGAATCGGTCCGGCGCGCGCTGGCGTCAGTCGCGGAAGTTGCTGAACGACAGCGGCGCGTCAGGAACCTCCTTGCGGATCAACGCCATCGCGGCCTGCAGGTCGTCGCGCTTGGT
>JBDSBD010000159.1:0-8333 GCA_039921765.1 Burkholderiaceae bacterium | reverse complement strand
CGGCGTGCTGCAGGGCTCGGCCTTCGCATTCGAGCCGGGCGTTGCATTCGTCGCGCTGCTGACTCATTACGCGCTCGGCATCGTCTTCGGCCTGGTGCTGGGATTCGTCGCCAGCGGGCTCGGCTATGAAACGGACGTTTTTGGGATCGTCAGCTGCGGTGCGTTGTTCGGCGCGCTTTTGTACCTGTTCAACTTCTACGTCATGGTGCGATTTCTTCCATGGTTCACGGAGTTGCGCGGCGGCCCGACGCTGATTTCGCATCTGGTGTTCGGCGTTGCGGTGGCGCTGCTGTACTGGAAGCTGGGCCGCGGCCGGGCAGGCCCGTAACAAGTCGCCTGATGTTGCCCATCCGCCCGGAGCGACACCACTCGGGAGCCGACCATGGCGATCGCCGCCGTACTGCTCCTCATCGTCATCGGGTCGGTGCTGTTCCACTGGTTCACACCCTGGTGGGCCACGCCGCTGGCGTCGAACTGGCAGCAGATGGACGACACGCTCGCGATCACGCTGGTGATCACCGGCGTCTTCTTCGTCGCCATCATGCTGTTCCTGATCTACACGCTGTGGCGCTACCGCCACCACGCCGGGTCGGGCACCGGTCGGCGCGCCGCCTATGAGCCGGAGAACCCGAGGCTCGAGCGCTGGCTGATCGGTATCACCACGCTGGGCATCGTCGGCCTGCTGGCGCCGGGTCTGGTGGTCTACGCCGAGTACGTGCGCCCACCCCCCGATGCGCTGGTGCTCGAGATCGTGGGCCAGCAGTGGCAGTGGCGTTTCCGTTTTCCGGGCGCCAGTGGCGCGCTCGGCGGCAGCGATGCGCGCTTCGTCAGTGCCGGCAATCCGTTCGGGCTCGACCCCGCCGATCCGCGCGGGCTGGACAACATCCTCGTCGCGGGCAACGAGGTGCACCTGCCGCTGGGCCGGCCGGTCAAGGTGCTTATGCGCTCGCACGACGTGCTCCACGACTTCTTCGTGCCGCCGTTTCGGGCCCGCATGAACATCGTGCCCGGCCAGGTCAGTTCGTTCTGGTTCACGCCGACCCGGGCCGGCCGCTTCGAATCGATGTGCGCGCAACTGTGCGGCGTTGGCCACGCCAACATGCGCGGCTTCGTGGTGGTCGAGCCCGAAGCCGCGTTCCGCGCCTGGCTCGCGAAGCAGCCGACTTTCGCGATGACGCTGGCGGCGCGTGCCACCGCAGGCGCCGGCGCCGACACGCCGGCTGCGCTGGGCGCCCGCCTGGCGCAGTCCAAGGGCTGTGTGGCCTGTCACAGCATCGACGGCAGCGCGCGGGTCGGGCCGAGCTGGAAAGGGCTGTTCGGCAAGACCGAACAGCTCGACGATGGCGCAAGCGTCGTGGTCGACGAGGCCTTCCTGAAGGGCTTCATCCGCAACCCGACGGCGCGCAGCATCAAGGGCTATCCAGCGCTGATGCCGCGCATCGAGCTCACCGACGCCGAGCTCGACGCCTTGGTCGCCCACATCAAGGCGCAAGCCTCGCAATGAAAGCCCGCCATGGCCTATGCCGCAGCCGACCACGCCGCTGACGACCTGCATGGCCCGCGCAGCTTCTGGACCCGCTACGTCTGGAGCCAGGACCACAAGGTGATCGCGGTCCAGTACGCCGGCACCGCGATCGCGGTCGGTCTGGTCGGGCTCGTGCTGTCCAACCTGATGCGGTTGCAACTCGGGTTCCCCGGCGTGTTCGAGTTCATCAACGCCGAGCGCTATTACCAGTTCGTCACGATGCACGGAATGATCATGGTGATCTACCTGCTGACCGCGCTGTTCCTTGGCGGTTTCGGCAACTACCTGATCCCGTTGATGGTGGGCGCGCGCGACATGGTGTTCCCCTACCTGAACATGCTGAGCTTCTGGGTCTACCTGCTCTCGGTCGTGGTGCTGATGGCGAGCTTCTTCGTGCCCGGCGGCCCCACCGGCGCGGGCTGGACGCTCTACCCGCCGCAGGCCATCCTGCCCGGCACGCCGGGCTTCGACGCCGGCATCGTCGTGATGCTGGTGTCGCTGCTGATCTTCATCGTCGCCACCACGATGGGTGGCCTCAACTACGTCACCACCGTGTTGCAGGCGCGCTGCGAGGGCATGACCCTGCTGCGCATGCCGCTCGCGGTGTGGGGCATCTTCGTCGCCACCATCCTCGCGCTGCTCGCGTTCCCGGCGCTGTTCGTCAGCGGCGTGATGATGCTGCTCGACAAGACGCTGGGAACGAGCTTTTTCATGCCGGCGCTGGTCTCACTCGGCCAGGTCACGAACTACCAGGGTGGCAGCCCGCTCCTGTTCCAGCACCTGTTCTGGTTCTTCGGCCATCCCGAGGTCTACATCGTCGCGCTGCCGGCCTTCGGCATCGTCTCCGACCTGATCAGCGTGCATGCGCGCAAGGCGATCTTCGGCTACCGCACGATGGTGTGGGCGATCGTGGCGATCGGCGGCCTGAGCTTCGTCGTCTGGGCGCACCACATGTTCGTCAGCGGCATGAACCCGTATCTCGGCTTCTTCTTCGCCACCAGCACCCTGATCATCGCGGTGCCCACCGCGATCAAGGTCTACAACTGGCTGCTCACGCTGTGGCGCGGCGACATCCATCTGTCGGTGCCGATGCTGTTCGCGCTCGCCTTCATCGTCACCTTCGTGCTGGGTGGGTTGACCGGGCTGTTCCTCGGCAACGTCAGCGTCGACATCCCGCTGTCGGGCACCTACTTCGTGGTCGCGCACTTCCACATGGTGATGGGCGTGGCGCCGTTGCTGGTCGTGTTCGGCGGCATCTACCACTGGTTCCCGAAGATCACCGGCCGGATGCTCGACGACCGCCTCGGCCAGCTGCACTTCTGGGTCACCTTCCTGGGCACCTACCTGATCTACTTCCCGATGCACTACCTGGGCGTGCTCGGCATGCCGCGGCGCTACTACAACTATGCCAACTACGAGTTCATCCCGGCGTCGGCGCACGCCCTGAACGTCTTCATCACGGTGGTCGTGCTGGTCGTCGGCGCGATGCAGCTGGTGTTCGTCTACAACCTGGTGTGGAGTGCGTGGCACGGCCGGCGCGCCGTGGCCAACCCGTGGCGTGCGGCCTCGCTGGAATGGTTCACGCCCGACACGCCGCCGGCGCACGGCAACTGGGGCGCGGCGCTGCCGGTCGTGCATCGTTGGGCCTATGCGTACGCCGTGCCGGGTGCGCCGCAGGACTTCATCGCGCAGAACGCGCACCCGCGGGCCGGTGGCCTGGAGCCGCAGCCACACAAACCGTCGGCCGCCAAGGGAGCGTCGGCATGAGCGCGGCCATGCTGCGCCTGGCCACCCCCGATGCGCGCTCGCTGGCGCTTGGCGTCGGCCTGTGGGCCTTCATTGGCGTGGCGAGCACCTTGTTCGCGCTGTTCCTGGCCGCCTACGTGATGCGCATGGCCAGCGGCGACGGCGTCTCGCTCGCGCTGCCGTGGCAGCTCTGGCTCAGCACCAGCCTGCTGGTGGCCGGCAGCGTGTCGATGCAGGCCTCGGGTGCGGCAGCACGGAGGGCGCAATGGGCGCGGGCTCGGTCGCTGTGGCTCGCGGGCGGTGCCAGCGCGCTCGCCTTCCTCGGCGCGCAGGGGTGGGCCTGGCAGACCTTGCAGGCTGCGGGCGTGACGGTGGCGGGCAACCCGGCCGCGAGCTTCTTCTACTTGCTCACCGCGATGCATGGCCTGCACGTGCTCGGTGGCCTGGCCGCCTGGGTGGTGACGGCGCCAGCCGTCGCACGGCCGAGCACATCGGCCGACTCGGTGGAGCGCATCGCCTTGTGCGCGCGCTACTGGCATTTCCTGCTCGCGGTGTGGGCCGTGCTTTTCGCCGCGATGGCTGGCTTGACGCCGGAGCTGGCGCGCCTTATCTGCGGAGTGCCGGGATGAGCGCCGTGACGCTGCCGCTGCCCACCGACGCAAGCGATCCGCCGGCCGGCGCCCGCGGGCTGGTCGCCGATTGGTCGTCCGACCGCCAGGCCTTCCAGGTCTCGTGGGGCAAGGCGATGATGTGGATCTTCCTGCTCAGCGACACCTTCATCTTCGGCTCGTTCCTGACCGGCTACATGACGGTGCGCAGCTCGACCACGGTGGCCTGGCCGAACCCGAGCGAGGTGTTCGCGCTGCACGTCGGCCAGACCCCCGTGCCGTTGCTGCTGATCGCGATCATGACCTTCGTGCTCATCACCAGCAGCGGCACGATGGCGCTGGCGGTGCACTGCGCGTATCGGCGCGATCGCATCAACGCCGCGACGCTGATGATCGTGACCGCGGTGCTCGGCGAGGTCTTCGTCGGCATGCAGGCGTTCGAGTGGTCGAAGCTGATCCTGGAGGGCGTGCGGCCCTGGGGCAATCCCTGGGGTGCGGCCCAGTTCGGCTCGACCTTCTTCATGATCACCGGCTTCCATGGGCTGCACGTCACCGGCGGGGTGATTCTGCTGCTGATCGTCGCGACCCGGCTGCTGCGCGGCCGCTACGACGGCAGCGGCAACTACCAGATCGTCGAGATCGTCGGCTTGTACTGGCACTTCGTCGACCTGGTCTGGGTCTTCATCTTCGCGTTGTTCTATCTGTGGTGAGGTGGCGCATGAAGCACGACCGCCATGTGTCAGAGCACCGGGCCGGCCCGGGTCGGACCCGATCGTTGCGAAGGGGCCGTGCGCGGTTCGCCGCCGATGATCAGGCCCGGACGAAACCGATCGAATGGCGGCCGGGTGCAGCGCCGACGTTTCAGGAATCGCAGTTCGGCCGTTGCGCGCTGGAGCCACCGACATGACGCAACAACATCCGATCAGCCTGTACCTGAAGATCTGGGCGCTGCTGTTCGTGCTCAGCATGCTGTCGTACGCGGTCGATTACTTCCATCTGCAGGGCTATCTGCGCTGGGGCCTGATCCTGCTGTTCATGCTGATGAAGGCCGGGCTCATCGTTGCCGTCTTCATGCACCTGGCCTGGGAGCTGTTGGCGCTGGTCTGTGCGATCTTGCTGCCGACCCTGTGCCTGCTCGTGCTTGTCGTGCTGATGTCGGCCGAGGCCGACCACACCCACCTCAGTCGGTTGCTGTTCTTCCGCTGAGGCCGCGCTTTGGCGGTTCAGCCGCGGTAGCCCGGATCGACGCGATCGACGAGGCGCTGCAGCGCATCGAACGCGTCGCGCCCGGCGCCATAGGCCGGGTTGAAGTTGAGCGAATCGGCGACGCACTTCTCGAGCACCGGCGTGGCGATCGGGCGCAGCGTGCCCATCGCGCTCGACGCGAGCTGGATGTCGCAGGCCCGGTTCACGAGCCACATCAGGGAGAGGGCCTGCGGCAGGCTGAAGCCGATAGTCACCGGCCCGTGGTTGCGCAGCATCAGCACCGGCTTGCCGGCGGCGCTCTTGAGGATGCGAGCGCCTTCCTCGGCATGCACCGTGATGCCTTCGAAGTCGTGGTATGCAATCTTGCCGTACAGCTGTGCGGCATAGAAGTTCGTGAACGACAGGCCGCCCTCCAGGCAGCACACCGCCTGAGTGGCGGTCGTGTGCACGTGCATCACGCAGTGGGCTTCGGGCAGCGTGGCGTGGATCGCGCCGTGGAAGGTGATGCCGGCCGGGTTGATCGGCCAGTCGGAGTGGCCGACGATCCGGCCTTCGAGGTCGACCTTCACGAGGTTGGAGGCACACACCTCGGAGTAATGCAGCCCGAACGGGTTGATCAGGTAGTGCGCGTCCTCGCCCGGCACGCGCAGCGAGATGTGGTTGTAGATCAGTTCGGTCCAGCCGAGGTGGTCGAAGATGCGGTAGGCGGCGGCGAGCTGCACGCGTGCGTCCCATTCTTCAGCCGCAAAGCGCGCCGGGCGTGGATACGGCGTGTTGTTCAGGGGGGTCATGGCGGGCTCCGACAACGGTGGCGTGAAATGAGGGGCGGTGAGGAGCGCCGGCCGGCTCAGGCGTAGGACGATGGCGCCAGCGGCGCGTCGCCGCCCTTGAACGTGGCAGCGAGCGTGCGCGCCGCGTGCACCAGCAGCAGCGCGTCAATGCCGACCGCAATGAACTGCGCGCCCTGCGCCAGGTAGTGGCGGGCGCTGCGCTCGTCGGTCGTCAGGATGCCGGGTGCCTTGCCGGCGGCCTTCACGGTCGCCATGCCACGCGTGATCGCCGCGACCACGTCCGGGTGCGTGGCCTGGCCGAGCAGACCCATCGACGCCGACAGGTCGGCCGGGCCGAAGAAGACGCCATCGACGCCATCGACCGCGGCGATCTCGGCGAGATGGGCCAGTGCGGTCGTGGTTTCGCACTGCACCAGCAGGCACATCTGGTCGTTGGCTTCGCGCAGATAGTTCGGCGTACCGCCCCAGCGCGACGATCGCGCCGCCGAGCTGCCGACACCGCGCACGCCCTGCGGCGGGTAGCGCGTCGCGGCGACCATGCGCGCGGCCTGCTCGGCGCTGTCGACCATCGGTACCAGCAGGGTCTGCGCGCCGATCTCGAGCAACTGCTTGATCAGCGCGACGTCGCCGATCGGTGGGCGCACGATCGCGTGGGTCGGGTACGGCGCCAGCGCCTGCAACTGGCCGAGGATGGTGCGCAGGTCGTTGGGCGCGTGCTCGCCGTCGATCAGGTACCAGTCGAAACCGGTGCCCGCCAGCGCTTCGGCCGCGTACGGATGGGCCAGGCTGCCCCACAGGCCGAACTGGGTGCGGCCTTGCGCGAGGGCCTGCTTGAACGGGTTGATCATGGTGCGATGGCGATAACGCGAAGTCAGACGAAACGAAATGCGATCGAGCCGAGCGGCCCGTAGTCGGCGTGAAAGCTGTCGCCCGCGGCGGCAGGGGTCGGGCGCGTGAACGAGCCGGCCAGCACCAGGTCGCCGGCGTTGAGTTGCTCATCAAACGCGGCGATCTTGTTGGCCAGCCACGCGACACCATTGGCCGGATGGTTCAGCACCGCGGCGGCCAGGCCACTTTCCTCGATCACGCCATTCTTGTGCAGCAGCGCGCCGACCCAGCGCAGGTCGACGTCGAGCGCTCGCACCGGCCGCCCGCCGGTGACGATGCCGGCGTTCGCGGCGAAGTCGGAGATCGTGTCGAACACCTTGCGCGGTGCGCGCGTTTCGCGGTCGAACTGCTCGATGCGCGCATCGATGATCTCGATCGCCGGCGTCACGTACTCGGTCGCCGAGAGCACGTCGAACAGGGTCACGCCCGGCCCCTTCAGCGCCCGGCCGAGCACGAACGCGAGCTCGACCTCGACGCGCGGCGCGATGAAGCGTCCGAACGGGATGTCGCCGCCCTGCGCGAAGAACATGTCGTCCATCAGCGGCGCGTAATCGGGCTCGTCGATCTGGCTGGACTGCTGCATCGCGCGCGACGTCAGGCCGATCTTGCGGCCGCGGATGTGGCGCCCGTCGGCGAGTTCGAGGGCGACCCAGGCGCGCTGGATCGCATAGCCGTCCTCGATCGTCATGCCGGGGTGGGCCTGTGAAAAATGGCGCAGCTGGGTGCGCGTCTTGCGCGCCTCGTAGAGCTGGCGGGCGAGCGTCTGGATCGTCGATGTCGGCAGCATGGTCAGGTTTTCTTGAACAGCGGGTGAAGGTTGCTGTGCTTGGCGTTGAAGACCTCGGAGCCCTCGTCGATCTGCAGCGTGATGCCGATGTGGCGGGCCGCGAACAGCGTTGCGAAGTGCGCCTTGGCGCTCGCGAGCAAGGCGGCGCCGACGCGCTGGTGCACCGCGTCGCTGCGGCAACGCCCCATGCGCAAGTTGAGGTAGACGAAGGCGTAGTCGCCGTTGCCGCCCGCGGCGCGCCCGGCGGCGCCGCCGTCGGCCACCGCAAAGTGCGGCGCCGGGTAGGCCAGCACGCGCGTGCCGCCGGTCGGGAAGACCTGCACATCGGCCTCGTCGCGCACCGCCAGCATGGTGTCGGCCAGGCTCCGGCACAGCGCACTCATGTCGCAGCCGCCCTTCTCGGGCGCCGCGTCGAGGTTGCCGGTGTACAGGATCACGAGGTGCGGCATGACAGGCCCTAGACGCCGGCAGCCGCTGCAGCGACGGCCGGCGTTGCCGCCGATGCCGATGCCGATGCCGTCGCCGACGTGGCGGCCGCCGCGGCCTGCGGCGCGTACTGCGTCACCGGAAAGATCGCGTTGATCTGCCCGGTGCCCGAGCTTGGAAAGTACGGCGTGATGATCTCGACGCCCTGGTCATAGCGCGCGCCGCCGAGCGCGCCGAGCAGCATCGCGGTGTCGTGCATGCCGCCTTCGCCTTCGCAGAGCTTCGCGTATTCGGGCAGCATTGCGCAGAACGTCTTCCAGTCCCCCTGCTTCCACAGATCGACGACGCGCAGGTCG
>JBDSBD010000158.1:0-5258 GCA_039921765.1 Burkholderiaceae bacterium | reverse complement strand
AAATCCGTGTTAGACGCTGACGACCTTGCCGGGGTTCATCACGCCAGCGGGGTCGAAGGCTGTCTTGATTCGGCGCATCAGTTCCATTTCGATACCCGGACGGATACCGGCAAGCTCGTCACGCTTTAACTGACCAATGCCATGTTCGGCAGAAATCGAGCCGCCATAAGCCTGCACAGCGTCATAGACCGTCGCGCTGATCGCCGCCTCGCACTCCGTCACGAAAGCCGCTGCGGATACACCCTCGGGCGCCTGCATGTTGTAGTGCAAGTTACCGTCACCCAGGTGGCCAAAGTTGACCAGTCGTACGCCCGGGAAGGCGCGCAGCAGAGCAGCGTCGGTGTGGGTGACGAAGGCCGCAACGGCAGAGACCGGAAGGGCAATGTCGTGCTTCATGTTGCTGCCTTCCTCGGCCTGCGCCAGCGGAATGCTCTCTCGCATGTGCCAGAGTTCATGCGACTGTTGCAAGCTCTCGGCCACAGCCGCGTCGGTGATCGTGCCGGCTTCGAACGCCACTTCGAGCAAGCTTTCGAAGCGCGCGCGCGCGTGCGCTTCGCTTTCGCGGACATCGCCATGAACCGATTGCTCGAGCAGTACGGTCCACGCGCCCGGCGGCAGCGGCCGCGGCAGGTTGGGGAAATGTCTGGCCACCAGTGCCAGCGACAAGTCGTTCATCACCTCGAACGCGGTCAGCCCCGCGCCCAGCCGTACCTGGGCGAGTTGCAGCAGCGCGACGCAGTCGTCCAGCGTGGCGCAGGCGGCCAGCGCGGTGCTGCGCGCTGCGGGCTGGGGATAAAGCCGCAGCGTGGCGGCGGTGATCACGCCCAGAGTGCCTTCGCTGCCGATGAACAGATCGCGCAGGTCGTAGCCAGTATTGTCCTTGCGCAGACCTGCAAGTCCTTCCCATACGTCGCCGACGGCGGTGACGACCTCGAGCCCCAGGCACAGTTCGCGCGCATTGCCGTAGCGCAGCACCTGGGTACCGCCGGCATTGGTCGCTAGGTTGCCACCGATCGTGCAGCTCCCTTCGGCGGCGAGGCTGAGCGGCAGCAGCATGTCTTGCGAGGCGGCGGCCTCTTGAACCGCCTGCAGCACGCAGCCGGCCTCGACCGTCATCGTCAGGTTCGCCGCGTCGATGCCGCGCACGCGATTGAGTCGCGTCAAGCTGAGCAGCACTTGGCTGCCGCTGGAATCGGGCACTCCTCCGCCGACCAGGCCGGTGTTGCCGCCCTGCGGCACGAGGCTCGTGCCATGTGCGGCGCAAGCACGCACGACATCAGCCACCTCGGCCGTACTGCCGGGGCGCACGACGGCAAGCGCACGCCCGCGAACACGTTTACGCCAATCGAGTTCCCATCCGGTCAGATCGCCGTCGGCGAGCACCTGTTCCGGCCCGACTGCCGTGCGCAGGGCGTCCAGCAGCGAGCTCATGGCGCAGCCATCAGCTGCGGGCGCGCAAGAACTGCGCGCACCGCGGGCAGCGGCAGGCCCCGCAGCCCTTTGACCCTCGTCGGCCAAGCCCAAGCTCGGCGGCGACTCGCAGCGCGTATCCCCATTTCGGCGCAACGCAGCCGCAGCGCCCACAGCGAGCCGTGCGCGGCCCAGGGCGGCCGGCTGACGCCCACAAGGTCTCGTTTGGTGCCGATTGCATTTCGTTCATTCATCGGTCGAAATCATACCGGCCTCCGGTGTCGTGCCGCGCTTGAGGCAACTGGCCCCGCCGGTTTCGGCGGAATTCTGCCGAGCGTGCGACTGAAGAAATCGAGGCATCGCTACTGGAGCAGCCTCACTGCTTGTCGGGCGCTCGTCGCTGTGCGCGGCGGGCTCGGCTGCGCGCGTGAACTCACGGATCGACAGCGCAGGAGAATCGGCCGTTCTGGGCACCGCCGCGATGCGACTCAAATGTTTCGGAATGGCGGCGTCGCCTGTCAGCGCCACGGTACACCATCGGTGTCAAGGTGGCACATATCGGCCTGTGGCGAGCTCGTTGCCAAGGTCGAAGTTCTCTACGAGAACGTTGCGGCAATCAAGCGGCTGATGATTAATTGAACCGACACGGGGCGGTTCAGTTCTGAAATCTCTACAGCCGCAACCAGTCTGCTGTTGCGGGTCGAGAGAGCTGCAAGGGCCAACGTCGACACGCTCGACCTTCAGGCTTTGCAAGCCGTTCCACCCGGGGCACGAGCCTGAACCAGGCTATTGACTTGGTCACCGAATTTGCCATTGGCAAAGGTCAAGAACACGCCAGCCCATTCTTCGCCCGGCGGGAGCTCGACGGCCGACTCAAGTCCTGAGGAAGTTCATCGACATGCACCGCGACACCCACGGGTGTTGATCCAATCTGCAAGGTTAGTGCAGATCGCCTCGCCGGGATATCGACCACATGCCGCGCATCGACACGAGCCCCACAGATGCTGCGCCAGGATTCGACGCGACGAAGTGCCGATGCCGTACATCAAACGCGTCGCTTCCGGCAGCTGGCTGCCAGATGAGTTACAACGCCATCGACACGCCAGTGAAGGGAACCCCATGAACGCACCGACCCGCGAATTGCCCGAGGCCGCCCGTCCGGCAGAGATCACACAGGAAGAATGGACGCTTCGCCTCGAGCTTGCCGCGTGTTATCGGCTCTTCAACCATCTCGGCTGGACCGAGATGATCTTCAACCACATCACCTTGCGCGTGCCAGGGAGCGAGCCGCATTTCCTGATCAACCCGTACGGCCTGCACTACAGCGAGGTGACGGCACGCAACCTCGTGAAGGTCGACATCCGCGGCAAGGTGATCGGCACATCGGCGTACCCGATCAATCCAGCTGGCTTTGTGATCCATGCGGCGATCCATGCACACCGGCCCGATGCGCACTGCATCATCCATACCCACACGACAGCAGGCATTGCGGTCGCATGCAAGAAGGGCGGCCTGTCGTTCGACAACTTCTACGGAGCCCAGTTCTGGGGCCGCGTTGCGTATCACGACTTCGAAGGCATCACGACCGACATTGCCGAGCAGAAGCGGCTCGTCGCGAGTCTCGGCAGTGCCGACGTGATGATTCTCCGCAATCACGGTCTGCTCGTCACCGGCGGGAGTGTGCCCGAGGCGTTCATCGAGAGTTGGTCGTTGCAGCGCGCTTGCGAGGTGCAGATGGCGGCCGGCACGCTGCCGGGACCGAACCATGCGATTCGTGAGTCGGTGCTGCGTGCGATTCCAGCGCAGAGGAAACCGATGCAAGCTGGCCAGCGCCGGCCGTATCAGTCGGTCTTCGATGCGATGCTCCGCGTTGCCGGCATTCGCCAGGAAGACCTCGCCGGCTGGAACGTTGGACAACCCCACCCACGCGTTTGACGACCGAGCCGCATTTCGACGCCGAGGTCCCGGCGCAGGTCAGGGTTCATCGCAGCCCGCCTTGACCCAAGTGGATGAGCACAGCCGTCGGCGGTCGCAGCCGCGGTTCGCGAGGGAGTCATCACCGCATCCGCCCTGGATGCGGCTTTCCCATTCGGCGCCCGCGATCGGTCAGGCCGACGTGGCGCTCTCCCGTTGCTGGTCGAGAGCGCAGTGCGTGAATCTGCGTGTTTCGAAGGCTGCGCCTGCGGTGGCGGTCGACAAAGTCCGCTTCTCCTGACCGGCGCGATCGGAGCATCGGCCGGCGGGCCCGCTCCGCATGGTTGCCCATGCCCTTCAAACCGCGGGCGATCAGACCGTAATCGCGCCGCGCAGTCGGTCCATTAACCAACCAGGATTCTCTGGCGGCGCGTCGGCACGCCACGCTATATGCTGGTCCGGGCGGCACATCAAGAGCTTGTGGCGATACGCATCGGGCACGTCCTCGTTGCTCAGGTCCAGCTGTACCAGCGGGATGCGACGCGCGTGGGCCGCTGCCAGCAGGCCACTCGTATCAATGGTGGGGTCGAGCCGCATCAAGGTGTAGCCAGGGCCGAATGCGTCGTACAGCGAAGAGCCGTCGCGCAGCCAGATATGCGGGGCGCGGCAACCTGGCACCGTAGACGGCGTGAAGCTGCCCATGGCGTAGTCCGGCGGCGTTTCGTCGTCGGCCACGATGATCGGCGAGCCGGTGTAGAAATAGCCGAAGTTCAGGCCGGCACAGCAGAACTGCTGCACGTTGAGATCGTAGGCCTCGCGTCCCACCTCGGCACGCAGTGCATCACCGTGCGGACCGGGCGCTTCGATCTCGGGCGGTACGGCACGGCGCGCCTTCATCATCTTCTGGGCGTGATCCATCGCAAAGCGCGACACTTGATCGGTGATCGGCTGCCGCTCGGCCTCGTAGGCATCGAGAATGTCTTCGCTGGCCCAGCCTTGAAGCCGCGCTGCCAGCAGCCAGGACAGGTTCAGCGCGTCGGCGATGCCCGCATTCATGCCGTAGCCGGCATAGGGCACCCACAGGTGCGCCGCATCTCCGGCCAGGAAGACGCGCCGGTCGCGAAAGCGCTCCGCCACAAGTCGGCGCCCAACCCAGTCTTCCTTGCTGATCACCTCATACCGGAAGTCGCTGCCCACGCCGAGGATGTGGCGAATCGCCACGTCGCGATCCACAGAGTCGAACTCGAGTTCGTCGGCATTCAGATGGTTGTGTACCAGCCAGGTCTCGTGCCCGTCGATGGCGAACACCGTGCCGCAACGGCGCGGGTTGACGGCATAGGTTGACCACGCCGGCTTGCCTTGCACCATCGCACCGAGCTGCGGAGCACGGATGAAGGTGGACTGCACCCGCTGCACCACGGCCGTGCCCTCCAGCCGAGCATCGATACCCTTGCGCACACCAGAGCTTCCGCCGTCGCAGCCGACGAGGTAGGCGCAGCGGATGGTGCGTTCGCCGCCGTCATCCAGGTTCAGCGCCGTGGCGTGCACGCCGTTGGTGTCCTGTGTGAAGCCGGTGACCCGCGTGCGGCTGAGCAGCGTGACGCCGGGCAGCGCCGCCGTGTGCCTGAGCAGAATCGGCTCCATGTAGATCTGGTTGATGCGGTGCGGCGGCTCCGGCGTAGACCACGAGGCGTCTGGCCCTTTGGTCTCGGCATAGCGATCCGCGCGGCAGGGAATCGGGATGCGCGCGAGTTCGGCCCCGGTCATGCTGGTGCGAAACGCGACATCGTTTGGGTAGTCGGCCGGAAGTCCCGCAGTCCGCAGTTGTCGGGCCACGCCAAGGCGGCGGTACTGCTCCATGCTGCGCGCCGATACATGATTGCACTTGACGCTGGGGAGCTCACCGTAGGCTCGACTCTCGGCGATCACGACCG
>JBDSBD010000157.1:0-5329 GCA_039921765.1 Burkholderiaceae bacterium | reverse complement strand
GGGAGTTCGCGCTCGCCTCGATCCGCATCGACGGCGCGCAAACCCTGCACATGCCCATGAACGAGGTGCCGCAGCGGCTGGATGAGCTGGACGCCACCCAACCGGTCGTGTGCATCTGTCATCACGGCGTGCGCAGCGCGCAGGTCGCGGCCTTTCTGGAGCGCCAGGGCTTCGAGGCAACCTACAACCTCGTCGGCGGGATCGACGCGTGGTCGATGCAGGTCGATCCCGGCGTGCCCCGGTACTGAAGCCGGACGCAGGCCCTCGTCGTCGCCGATCCACCCAAGGAGTTCACATGCCCGACACGCGCCATCGCCTCCCCCTGGTACGCACGGGCGCGCGGCGCGGGCTCGGCCTGCGCTTGCTGGCAGGGGTGCTCGCGCTGGCCGGCGGCCTCGGTGCGATCGACAACGCGCAGGCCCAGAGGCAGGCACAGGCTCCAGCCGCGGCGCAGGCTGAGCGCACCCAGAGCCTGTTGGAGCTGTACACCGCGGCGCGCGGCTTTGATGCCACCTACCTGTCGGCCCGCGCCTCGCTCGATTCCGCACAGTACCGGGTCAACCAGAGCTACGCATTGCGCCGCCCGTCGCTCGGTCTTTCGGCCGGCGCCTCGCGCGCCCTGAGCGACACCCCCGACGCGAGCACGCGCAACAGCGCCACCAACGCGGTGAACGCCACGCTGGTCGGCTCGCAGACCTTGTTCAATCGCGCCAACGACGCGACGATCACTCAGTCGGAGAAGTCGCTGGAAGTGGCGCGATCGGATTTCGAGGGTGCCGAGCAAGCGCTGATCGTGCGCGTCTCGCAGGCCTATTTCGACGTGCTCGCCGCGCAGGACACACTGGCCACAACGCAGAGCAGCCTGGCTGCGATCAACGAGCAGGTCGCCTCGGCAAAGCGCAACTTCGAGGTCGGCACCGCCACCATCACCGACACCCGCGAAGCGCAGGCGCGCTTCGACCTGGCGCGCGCCAACCAGATCGCCGCCGAGAACGATCTGGTGACCAAGCGCATCGCGCTCGATCAGCTGGTCGGCCGCAGCGACGTTGCACCCCGACCGCTCGCGGCACCGCTGGTGCTGCCCGCGCTTGCGCCCTCCAGCGTCGAGGCCTGGATTGCACGCGCCGACCTCGAGCATCCGGCGGTGCGCAAGGCTCGGCTCAACCTGGATGTGGCCCGCCTCGAGACCGAGAAGGCCCGGGCCGGCAAGCTACCCACCGTGACCCTGAGTGGCAGCTACGGGCACGGCCACTCGGCCACTTACGGCGCCGTGGTGCCAGCCGGGTTGACGAGCCCACAACCGTTCTCGAACGTCAGCCCCGGCACCAACTCGAGCATTGCGGTCACGCTGAACATGGCGCTGTTCGCGGGCTACGCGATCCAGAACCGCATCCGCGAAACCCTGGCGCTCGAAGACAAGGCGCAGGAAGACCTCGAAGCCGCGCGCCGCGGCGTTGCGCAGGCCACGCGCACGGCATTCTTCGGCATGCGTTCGGACCGGGCCCAGGTGCAGGCCCTCGAAGCCGCCGAATCGTCGAGCCAGCTCGCCCTGGAAGCCACCCAGCTCGGCTACAAGGTCGGCGTGCGCGTGAATCTCGACGTGCTCAACGCTCAGGCCCAGCTCTACACCACACAGGCTCAGCTCGCCAAGGCGCGCTACAACCTGGTGATGGACGGGCTGATACTGCGCCAGGCCTCGGGCCGCCTCGACCCCGCCGATGTGACCGACGTGAACCGGCTGCTCGTGCCGTAGCGCCGCGCGGCCGCCGCATGCGGGGCCCGAAAGCCCCGCTCCTGCCGGCGCCTTCCTTGCGCGCGAGGACGCTGGAGGGGCTCCGGGATGCGCCCTTTTTCGCAGGCGTGCGGGCCGGGGTGAGAGCCTGCGAGCACCGGCCCCGCCTCGAGCTCAGTGGGCCGGCAACAGCCCGACGATGCGCCGCGCCATGCGCTGCGCGGCCCCGCGGTGCGTCGCCGCGAACTGCTGCGCCGCGCGCTAGCGCTGCGCAAGCCGGGCCGGCGCGTCAAGCAGCGCGAGCGCTTCCTGCAACGCGCCATCGATGTCGGCCACGCGCAGCGCCGCGCCAGCGGCCAATGCCAGCTCGGCGGCCTCGGTGAAGTTGAAGGTGTGCGGGCCCATCACGATCGGGCAGCCACACGCCGCTGCCTCGATCAGGTTCTGCCCGCCCAGCGGCGCGAAGCTGCCGCCGAGCAGCGCGACCTGCGCGAGGGTGTAGTACAGCGCCATCTCGCGCATAGAGTCGCCAAGCCACACGTCGGCATCGAGCGCCTCGGCCGGCGGACTGTCGTCCCAGGTGCTGCGGCGCGCGAGCGTCAGGCCCGCGGCCTGCACCTGCGCGGCAACCTCGTCGAAGCGCGGCGGATGGCGCGGCACGATCAGCAGCAAGGGCCGGCCTTGCGCTGGCGTGGGTTGCCGCGCCCAGGCCTCGAGCAGCAGCGCCTCCTCGCCCTCGCGCGTGACCGCGGCGAGCAGAACGTCGCGGCCCAGGCCGCGGCGCCACAGCGCGCCGCGTGCAAGCTGGGCGTCGTCGGGCGTCATGTCGAACTTCAGGTTGCCGGCCACGACCACGTCGCTTGCACCGGCTGCGCGCAGGCGCTGCGCGTCATCCTCGGTCTGCGCCAGCGCGAGGGCAAGGCTGGCGACTGCCGGGCGCAACAGCGCTTCCATGCGCTGGCCCTTGCGCTGGCTGCGCTCGCTCAAGCGCGCGTTGGCGAGCACCATCGGCACGGCGTTGACCTGTGCGCCGTGCAGCAGGTTGGGCCAGACCTCGGTCTCCATCAGCACGCCGATGGCGGGACGAAAGCACGCAAAGAAGCGTGCCACCGCCTGCGGCGTGTCGTACGGTTGCCAGACCTGCAGGTCGCCGGCACGCAGCAGTTCGGTGCCGGCCTCGCGCCCGGTCGCGGTCCCGTGGGTCAGCAGCAGCTTCATCCCGGGCCGGGCCAGGCGCAACGCGTCGATCAAGGCAGCCGCGGCACGGGTCTCGCCGAGCGAGACCGCATGCACCCAGATCCAGCCGCTGCTCGCAGGTGCCTCGCCGCCTGTGCCATACGCACCCAAGCGCTCGCCGATGGCCTCACGATAGGTCGGCTCGGAACGGCCGCGCCACCACAGCCGCACCAGGAAGACGGGTTGCAACAGCCGCAGCAGCAGCGAATAGGCACCGCGGGCGAGCCGCGTCGACACCGGCCTCATGGTGCAACCTCGATACCGACCGTGGTGACACCGCACGACACCAGCCGCCCGGGTTCGCGCTCGAGCGCCCCGCGGGCCGCCGCCATGCGGCGTCCGCCGCAGCGGTGCGCACGCGTCCACGGCCACGCCGGCGGTCGGAGAGTCCGGCTCATGCCCCGGCAGCCTCGCGCACCCGGGCCCAGGCCGACCAGACCGCATCGACGCTGGGGGCCGGCTGCGCCTCGATCGCGACCTGATGACGATGGTCGTGAGTGGCCTGCGGCCCGGTGCGCCACGAGGTCGGGAAGTTGTAGATCTGCACATGCGGCAGATCGAGCGCGACCGCGATGTGGCTCAAGCCACTGTCCACCCCAATCACGCCTTGGGCCGCACCGAGCCGGTCCACCAACGCGTCCAGGCCCATGGCCGGCCAGACCTCGACGGCTGCGTTCAGGACGACCAGCGTGCGAGCGATGCGCTGCGCGCGCTCGAGCTCGGTGGCCCCGGCATGGGGCAGCGCGACGCGCCAACCCTCGCCCGCGGCGCGCCGGCCGAGCTCGACCCACGCGTCCTCGGGCCAGAGCTTGGTGTCGCGCGAGCTGCCGTGCACGAACACCAGCATCGGCGCCGCGCCCGCCACCCGGGGTGCACGCGCGGCCTGCAACCCGAAGCACGGTGGCCCCTGCAGCGTGTAGCCGAGCGCGCGCGCGGCCAGCTCGCGCGAACGGTCGATCGCATGGATGTGGGGCTCGATGCGGATCGCATGATCGACCCCCCAGCGCGCCGGGGCTTCGTAGCTCGAGCCCTCGGTACGGTTCGCCAGGCCGTGGCGCGCGCCCTCTGTCGAGAGCTGTGCCAGGCGCGCGATCAGCACCGACTTGGTCAGGCCCTGCAGGTCGAGCACCGCGTCGTAGCGCTCGCGCCGCAGCCGCGTCTTGAATGCACGCCACTCGGCGCGCACCGCACCGGTCCACCACGCCCGGCTCCAGCGCCGCAGCGCGCATTCGATTACCGCATCCACGCCCTCGACGCGGCGCAGCAGCGAGGCGAAAGCGGGCTCGACGACCCAATCGATCACGGCCCGCGGAAACGCGGCCTGGATGTCGTGCACGACCGGCAGCGCATGCACCACGTCGCCGAGCGACGACAGCTTGACGATCAGCAAGCGCACGCGGATGGACGCCCGCGCTCAGTGCGCCGCCGCCGCGATCTGCGCGTCGGGTTTCACCGCGCGCAGCGCGGCCATGAACGTGCCCTCGATGCGTCGCAGGGCAGCGCGGGTATGCCCTTCGAAGCGCAGCACCAGCACCGGCGTGGTGTTGCTCGAACGGATCAGGCCGAAGCCGTCGGCATAGTCGGCGCGCACGCCATCGATCGTGACGATCTGCTGCGCACCCGGAAACTTCGCAGTCTCGAGCAAGCGCTGCACGACCTGCCGCGGCTCGCCTTCGGCGCAGGCCACGTTCAGCTCGGGCGTGGAAAAGCTTGTCGGCAATGCGTTCAGCAGCGCGCTCGGGCTCTTGTGGCGCGAGACGATCTCGAGCAGCCGTGCCGCGGTGTAGGTGGCATCGTCGAAGCCGTACCAGCGCTCGGCGAAGAAGATGTGCCCGCTCATCTCGCCGGCCAGCGGCGCGCCGGTCTCGCGCAGCTTGGCCTTGACCAGCGAGTGGCCGGTCTTCCACATCAGCGGCACGCCGCCGCACTCACGGATCAGCGGCGCGAGGCGCTGCGTGCACTTCACGTCGAAGATGATGGTGGCGCCGCGATGGCGCGCGAGCACGTCGCGCGCGAACAGCATCAGCTGCCGATCCGGGTAGATGATCTGGCCGTCCTTCGTGACCACGCCGAGGCGGTCGCCGTCTCCATCAAACGCCAGGCCCAGATCGGCGCCGCTCGAGGCCACGGTGCGGATCAGCTCGGCCAGGTTTTCCGGCTTGCTCGGGTCGGGGTGGTGGTTCGGGAAGTCGCCATCGACCTCGGAGTACAACTCGATCACCTCGCAGCCGAGCGAGCGAAGGACGGCAGGCGACGAGGCGCCGGGAATGCCGTTGCCCGAGTCGACGACGATCTTCAGCGGCCGCGCCAGCTTGCAGTCGCCGGTGATGCGCGCGCTGTACTCGTCGAAGATGTCCATGG
>JBDSBD010000156.1:0-3674 GCA_039921765.1 Burkholderiaceae bacterium | reverse complement strand
CAGCGCCGAGGCCGAGGGCCAGCGCGAGGCGCTCAAGAAGTACACGCTCGACCTGACCGAGCGCGCCCGCCAGGGCAAGCTCGACCCGGTGATCGGCCGCGACGACGAGATCCGGCGCGCCATCCAGGTGCTGTCGCGGCGGACCAAGAACAACCCGGTGCTGATCGGCGAGCCCGGCGTCGGCAAGACCGCCATCGTTGAGGGCCTGGCCCAGCGCATCGTTGCCGGTGAGGTGCCCGATTCGCTCAAGAGCAAGCGCGTGCTGGTGCTCGACATGGCCTTGCTGCTTGCCGGCGCGAAGTTCCGTGGCGAGTTCGAGGAGCGCCTGAAGAGCGTGTTGAAGGAGGTCGCGCAGGACGAAGGCCAGACCATCGTCTTCATCGACGAGATCCACACCATGGTGGGCGCGGGCAAGGCCGAGGGCGCGATCGACGCCGGCAACATGCTCAAGCCCGCGCTGGCGCGCGGCGAACTGCACTGTATTGGCGCGACCACGCTGAACGAGTACCGCAAGTACATCGAGAAGGACTCGGCGCTGGAGCGCCGTTTTCAGAAGATCCTGGTGGGCGAGCCGACGGTCGAGGACACCATCGCGATCCTGCGCGGGCTCCAGGAGAAGTATGAGTTGCACCATGGCGTGGACATCACCGACCCGGCGATCGTCGCCGCGGCGGAGCTTTCGCACCGCTACATCACCGATCGCTTCCTGCCCGACAAGGCGATCGACCTGATCGACGAGGCGGCGGCCAAGATCAAGATCGAGATCGACTCCAAGCCCGAGGTGATGGACCGACTCGACCGGCGCCTGATCCAGCTCAAGATCGAGCGCGAGGCGATGAAGAAGGAAAAGGACGAAGGTTCGCAGCGCCGGCTCGCGCTGATCGAGGAGGAGTTGCTGAAGCTGCAGCGCGAGTACAACGATCTCGAAGAGGTCTGGAAGGCGGAGAAGGCTGGCGCGCAGGGTTCCAAGCAGGTCAAGGAAGAGATCGACCACGTCAAGTCGCAGATCGAGGAATGGAAACGCAAGGGTGACTTCAACAAGGTTGCCGAGCTGCAGTACGGCCAGCTGCCGGCCCTGCAGCGGCGTGAGAAGGAGTTGCAGGCGAGCGAGAAGAAGGGCGAAGCGGGAAGTGCTGCGCGGCCGACGCTTTTGCGCACGCAGGTCGGTGCCGAGGAGATCGCCGAAGTCGTCGCGCGTGCCACCGGCATCCCCGTGTCCAAGCTGATGCAAGGCGAGCGCGACAAGCTGCTGCAGATGGAAGCCAAGCTGCACGAACGCGTCGTCGGCCAGGACGAGGCGATCACCGCGGTCGCCAATGCGATCCGGCGTTCGCGCGCGGGCCTGTCCGATCCGAACCGCCCGACCGGCTCATTTCTCTTTCTCGGCCCCACCGGGGTCGGCAAGACCGAGTTGTGCAAGGCGCTGGCGGGATTCCTGTTCGACAGCGAAGAACACCTCATTCGGCTTGACATGAGCGAGTTCATGGAAAAGCATTCCGTCAGCCGCATGATCGGAGCGCCACCCGGATACGTCGGCTATGACGAGGGCGGCTACCTGACCGAGGCGGTGCGGCGCAAGCCGTACGCGGTGCTGTTGCTCGACGAGGTCGAGAAGGCGCATCCCGACGTCTTCAACGTGCTGTTGCAGGTGCTCGACGACGGGCGCCTCACCGATGGCCAGGGTCGCACCGTGGATTTCAAGAACACCGTGATCGTGATGACCAGCAACCTCGGTTCGCACCAGATCATGCAGATGGCGGGCCAAAGCCACGAAGCGATTCATGCGGCGGTGTGGGCAGAGGTCAAGACGCACTTCCGGCCGGAGTTCTTGAACCGCATCGACGAGACTGTGGTGTTTCACGCGCTCGACGCGAAGAACATCGAGGCGATCGCGAAGATCCAGCTCAAGGTGCTCGAGGCGCGTCTCGAGAAGATGGAGATGAAGCTCGTCGTGTCGGTGGCGGCGCTGGCCGAGATCGCGAAGGCCGGGTTCGACCCGGTGTTTGGCGCACGGCCGCTCAAGCGCGCGATCCAGCAGCGCATCGAGAACCCGGTCGCGAAGCTCGTTCTCGAAGGGCGCTTTGGTCCGAAGGACGTGATTCCGGTCGACTTTCGCGGCGGCGAATTCGTCTTCGAGCGCGTCGTGCACTAGCACCCGGCAGCCGACACCCGAAGGGCGCCCCCTGGCCCCTGGGTGGCGGATGCCCGAGTGGCCGTTGAAGCCGGCACCCGCAGCCGGCCTTCAATCTGCTTCGTCGAACAGTGCGTCCAGTCGCGCGACCTGCAGCCGCGCCAGCGCCAGGTTGGCGTGCGTCTTGTCGAGCACGGCATGCAGCGCCAGCCCCGGGTTCTTGGGGACGGCGCGCAGCAGCAAGTGGTGCGATCCGAGCGTGATGGCCGCCTCGGGCAGTGCATGGCCGAAACCGAGTGCGCGGCTGGTCGTGCCCATCGCCGCCAGCAGACCGGCGCCGTGGATCCCCAGGTCTGCGGCGCTCGGGCTGGCACCGGCGTGGCTGATCTCGCGGCCGCTTGCGGTGTCGAACACACAGCAGCTGACCATCCCGGCGAGCCCTTCGAGACGGTGCACATAGCGCTCAAGCACACTCGTGGGCGCCGGTGCGGCGGCGCCGAGGGTGGGCATCGGCCGCATCGGCGTTGCCGCCAGGTTCGCCGCGACGGCAGCGGCGTGCACTCCCGGCTGCGCCGTGTGCAATGGCGCGGACGCAGGTGCTGCGGCGCGCTCGGGAGCTCGGGCCGACGATGGGTGCGCCGCGGCAGTTGCGTGGCGGGGCGCGGGTGAGCCGCTGGTTCGCAGCTGGTTCCAGGTGCCACTGATGAAACCCCAGGCATCGGCGGGGCGTGTGACTTGCGGCGTGGTGCGCACGTTGACGCCGGTGCCGCGCGCCAGGTCGGACCCGTGCGAGGCCAGCGTGCTGCTGGAGGCCAGCGGCAACAGCAGCAGTTGCCGATTCGGCCAAGGCTTCCTGATCATCGCGTCGTGCAAGGGTTGAAGCGCCGCACCGATGGCGTGGGCCGGCAACTCGCCCACCATCACGACGCCAAGCCGACTGAAGGCGAGCAAGGTGCGCGCCAGGGCGCTGCGCGCCGCGGTGTCGGCGTCAGCCTCGGTGGAATACAGACGCAATACCGAGCCGTCGGGCGTGGGCAGCTCGACGAATTCCAGGCTCGCGAGCGCGGTGCCGTAACCCTGGCGCCGGATGATGAGTTTCTGGACGGTGCGCGAGCTCGCCGCGGCCACGCCCGCCAGCAACTTGCGCGACGACGCCGTGGCCACGTCGTGGATGGCGATGAATTCAGGGTTCAGGTGTTCGAACTGCTGCTGCATCGCCTCGGCCGGGGCGCACGAGACGAACAGCTCGCGCGTGTCGGTGCCCGTGAGCCGACCGATGTCGTGCTTCTCGGGCGCGAGATACTCGTCCTCGTCCCTCAGGATCTGCGTGGCCAGCGCGGTCTGCGCGCGGGTCGACTGCCATTCGTCCGGTGCCGGTGGCTTTGTTGCCGAGTAACCCGTTGATCCCGGCCCGGGTCGGCTGAAGCTCGTCATGGCATGGAGTCCCCGTTGGTTGGCCCAGGATCGGCAGCACGGCCGGCGCGCGCCGGTCAAGTGTCGACAAAGTGTAGCGGGCCGGGGCTGGGATCAATTCTGGTGGTGG
>JBDSBD010000155.1:0-6338 GCA_039921765.1 Burkholderiaceae bacterium | reverse complement strand
CGCGATCCGCGCCTATCAACTCGGAGTCGGATTGCCGGCCGACGGCTATCCCACGCTGGACCTGCTGCAGCGCTTGCAGGCGCCGTAGCCACCTTCCGGGAACACGCGCTCGGCGCCTGGCTCTGCGAACCCGATGGAGGTGGATGCCCGCCCGGCCGACGCGGCAACGGGCTCAGCCAATTTGGATGGCGGCGTCGCGGCACGGGATGGGCTCAAGCACAACTGGGGATCGACCGCAGTCGCTCCCTCGTCAGCCGCACCCCGAAGCCGACCCCGCGCGCCCCGCGACGCCCGATCTCACTTGGTCTTGCCCGGGTCCTTGACGGCCTTGATCACGTCGAATTCGACGTTGAAGAGCTGGTTGCCCATCGCCGGCACGCGCTCGACCTTGCGGATGTAGACGTTCTGCACGATGTCGCGCGTCTGCGCGTCGATCAGAACCGGGCCGCGCGGGCTCTCGAAGATCTGGCCCTTCATCGCATCGAGCAGGGCCTGGCCGCGTGCGCCCTTGCTCGCTTCGAGCGCCTTGTAGATCACGCGCATGCCGTCATAGCCACCGACCGCCATGAAGTTCGGGCGGAACTTGTTCGCGGCCTCGAACGCGGCGACGAACTTCTTGTTCGTGCTCGACGGGTGCGCGGCCGAATAGTGGTGCGAGTTGACGAAGCCCAGCGCCACGTCGCCCATGTCGTTCAACTGGTCGTCGTCGGTCACGTCGCCGGTGGCGATCAGGCGGATGCCGCTCTTGTCCAGGCCGCGCTCGGCGAACTGCTTCATGAACGCGGCGCCCTGGCCCGACGGCAGGAACACGAACAGCGCGTCGGGTTTCTCGTCGAGCACTTTTTGCAGCACCGGCGCAAAGTCGGGTGCGCGCAGCGGCGTGCGCAGGCTATTCAGAATCTGACCACCGTCGAGGCGGAACTGGCTGATGAAGAACTTCTCGGCGTCGAAGCCCGGCGCGTACTCGCTCACCAGCGTCACGGCGCGCTTGATGTTGTTGCGGGCGGCCCATTCGGCAATGCCGATCGTGACCTGCGGCAACGTGAAGCTGGTGCGCACGATGAAGGGCGAGGCCTGGGTGATGCTCGAAGTGGCCGCCGCCATCACGACCATCGGCGTCTTGCTCTGGGTGGCGAGCGGCGCGGTCGCGAACGCGGTCGGCGTGATGCCAAAGCCCGCCAGCACCGCGACCTTGTCGTTGACGACCAGTTCCTGCGCCAGGCGCTTGGTGGTGTCGGGCACCGCGGCGTCGTCCTTCAGGATCACCTCGATCTTCTTGCCTGCGACCTTGTCGCCGTGCTGCGCCATCCACAGCTTGACCGCCGCGTTGATCTGCCGGCCGGTCGAGGCCTGCTGTCCGGTCATCGGCAGGATCAGCCCGATCCGGATCGTGTTGTCGGACTGCGCCCGCGCCCCCACGCCCCAGACCGCCGCCGCGGCGCCCACGGTGGCTTTGATGAATGTGCGCTTTGATGTCATGGTCGGGTCTCCGGGAGCAAGAGTTTGACGGGTAAAGGATGAGGAACGGGTCGAGCGAGCCGAATTGCAATGTAGCAAACGTATCGTCGGCTGTCGCTTGGGGGAATCAATCGGGTCGGTACGCCGAATCGAGCACCAGAGCGCCGCCGACGACACGCGACACGCAGGCGCACAGGCGCCGGTTGGTGCGCTTCTCGGCGGCGCTGAAGAACACGTCGCGGTGGTCGATGCGGCCCTGCACCGAGACCACGTCGAGCGCGCACAGGCCGCATTCACCGCGGCCGCAATCCGAGAGCGTGGCGACGCCGGCACTGTTGAGCACATCGAGCAGGCTGCGATCGGCCGGCACCTCGAGCTCGAGGCCGTGACGCGGCAGCCGCACCCGGAACGCCTCGTTCGCCTGCGCGCCGCTGTTGCCGAAGGTCTCGAAGCGCAGATCGACCGGCGAGCGGCCGGCACGCGCCCAGGCAGCGCTGAGCGCGTCGAGCAGCGGCACCGGCCCACAGGCCAGCAGCAGCGCCTTCGGGTGCAGCGCGCCGATCTCGGCGTCGAGATCGAGGCGCGCGCCGGCACTGTCGGCAAAGGTCTGCAGGCGTGCGCCGAGCGCGCTGCGCAGCACGTCGGCGAACACGAGTTCGTCGTCGCTGCGCGCGGCATAGCGCATGCGCAGGTCGGCACCGCGCTGCGCGAGCTGCAAGGCCATGCCGACCAGCGGCGTGATGCCGATGCCGCCGGCGACCAGCAGGTACTGGGTCGCGTCGAGCGGCATCTCGAAGTGGTTGCTCGGCGTGCCGACCCGCAGCGCATCGCCCGGTGCCAGCGACCACAGGTGGCGCGAGCCGCCGCGGCTCGGCTGCATGCGCTTGACCGCGATGCGGTAGACCGCGCGCGCGTCCGGATCGTGCGGCAGGCCGACCAGCGAGTACGAGCGCGTCTCGGTGCCGGCGGCGAGCCTGACCTGCACATTGAGGTGGCTGCCGACGCGCCACGGCCGCACACCGTCGTCGGGCTGCAACTCGATCTCACACACCGTCGGGCTCAGGTCGCGGTGACGGCGTACGGTGGCCGCATGCCATTCAAGGTGTTCAGACTGCATCGGGTGGACCGAGTTGGACGGCGCGCTCAGCGCGCCGCGCGGCGACGGATCAGGCTCGCGCCGGGCACGAGCTCGAGCGACTGGTGGCTTTGCAGCGTTTCCTGCAGGTTGCGCCGCGCGATGCGCGCGTGCTCGCGCATCAGGCTTTCAGCGCGCGCACCTTCACGCTGCACGATGGCCTCGACCACCATGCGGTGCTGGGCCTGCGCCACCACCAGGGTATCGCGCGCATGCGGGCCGACCGACTGCGCCATCACGAAGCCGTTCGGCGATGCGAACGGCAGCGCGGTCACCTTCTCGAGCTGGCGCGCGACAAGCGCACTGCCCGCCATCTCGGACAGCAGCGTGTGAAAGCGCGCGTTCTGCTGCACGTAGAGCGAAAAGGTCTCGTCGGTGAGCTGCGGCGCAGCGAGCGCGGCGTCAATGCGCTCCAGGCAGTCGCGTGCCTCGGCCAGCAGCACCGGGGCGACGCCGCGCTCGGCCGCCAGGCGCGCGGCCAGCCCTTCGAGCGTGCCGCGCAGCTCGATCGCGTCGGTGATGTCGGCCTCGGAAAAATCCTTGGCGGTGTAGCCGCCCGAGGGCAGCGCGTCGAGCAGGCCCTCCTCGGCGAGCCGGACCAGCGCCATGCGCACCGGCGTGCGCGAGACGTTCAGGCGCTCGACCAGCCAGAGCTCGGCGATGCGCGCGCCGGCCTTGAGCTCGCCACCGAGAATCAGCTCGCGCAGCGCGAGCTGCGCCTTCACGGTCTGCGACGGGCTCGCCTGGGGCGGCGCGCCCGGCCCGGCCGGCCGGGTGGCGGACACGCCGCCGCGCGTGCCGTGCAGCGCCTTCATGCGCCGGCCACGCGCAGCGCCGGCGGGCGCGGCGCAGGTGCGGCGCCGGCCGCCTCGGCGTCGATCCGCTGGTCGATCAGGCGCCGCATCCACATCGCGCCGGCGTCGATGTTCAGGTTGTAGAAGCGGTGGCCGGGGTGGTCGTCGATGGCCTGCTGCTGGGCCTCGAGGATCAACTCGTCCTCGTGGAAGATGCTTGCCACGCCTTCGCGCAGCGCGTGCGTCAGGCGTTGCTCGCTCAGGCAATAGTTGCGCGCGAACGCCCAGAAGTACAGGCAGCTGCGCTCGGTCTCGGGCGTCACGGTGTTGAGCACATAGCCGTTGACGCCTTGCGAGCGGTCACCCGGTGCGTCGCCGCGCGGCACCGCGCCGCTGCCGGCCGGCGCCACGCCGACGTCGATCGCGATCGTCGCCGGCGCCTCGAAGCGGATGATCTGCCAGCGGTCGACCCGGCCTTCGTAGCCGCGCGCCTGGCGGATCTGCCCGGCCCAGAACGGCGGCGCCTCGATGTCCTCCATCCAGCGCGTCACGGTCGCGGTCCGGTCGCCATGGGTGGCGACGAACGGCGCCTCGGCCACCGCGGTCTGGCCGATGCTGCCGCGGTGCACGAAGGCCTCGTGCGTCAGATCCATCAGGTTGTCGAGCACGAGCCGGTAGTCGCAGGCCACCCGTATCATCTTGCCGTCGCCGGCCCAGCCCGGATCGTCGTTCCAGTGCAGGTCGGGCACGAGCGCCGGGTCGGCGAGCACCGCCTCGCCCGGCCAGACCCAGACGAAGCGGTGCTTTTCGAGCGCCGGGAAGGCGCGCACGCAGGCCGATGGATTGAGCGTCTCCTGCGACGGCATGTGGGTGCAGCGCCCGGCCGCGTCGTAGACCAGGCCGTGGTAGCCGCAGGTCAGCTCATCGCCGTGCAGCCGGCCCCTGGACAGCGGCAGCAGCCGGTGCCAGCACGCGTCCTCCAGGATCGCGACGGTGCCGTCGAGCTTGCGGTACATCACGAGCTTGTGGTCGCACACGGTGCGCGCCAGCAACTCGCGCCCGACCTCGACGTCGTACGCGCAGGCGTACCAGGCATTGAGCGGAAACGTGCCCATGTTCAAGTCCCTTGAATCCAGCCTGTATACATAAACGCGAGTTTCATCGCTGAATCGGCCTCATGAAACCGGGTTATCCCTTGGTAATTCGCATTCCTGGATTCATAACGTCGAGGCTTGTCGCCGATATGATGGCCAATAGCTCAACGCCCCACCTACCCCTGCAGCTCCGGAGACCTCGATGACACTGCGCACCACCGCCCCGTTCCGCGCCGACCACGTCGGCAGCTTCCTGCGTCCGAAATACCTGCTCGAGGCGCGCGAACAGCACGCCAGCGGCGCCATCACCGCCGCGCAACTGCGCGCGGTCGAGGACCGGGCGATCACCGAGATCGTGAAGTTCCAGGAAGACGTGGGGCTGCAAAGCGTCACCGACGGCGAGTTCCGCCGCACCTACTTCCACATCGATTTTCTCGAGCAGCTCGGCGGCGTGAAGACCGACATCCCGGTCACGATCGTCAAGCCCGACGGCACCGAGGAGCTCGCGCCGCCGGTGATGCGCGTGATCGACAAGGTGCGCCATGTGAAGGACATCCAGCGCGCCGATTTCGAATATCTGAAGAGCCAGGTGTCCAAGGGCAGGACCCCGAAGGTCACGATCCCGTCGCCGACCATGCTGCACTTCCGCGGCGGGCGGGCGGGCATCAGCCGCGAGGCCTACCCGGAGCTCGACCCGGTGTTCTACGACGATGTGGCCAAGGCCTACGGCGACGAGCTGCACTCGCTGTACAACGCCGGCTGCCGCTACGTGCAGATGGACGACACCAACATGGCCTACCTGTGCGACGAGAAGATGCGCGAGGCGGCGCGCCAGCGCGGCGACGACCCGAACGAATTGCCGCACCGCTACGCCACGTTCATCAACAAGGTCGTGGCGCAAAAGCCTGCCGGCATGACCCTGGCGATGCACCTGTGCCGCGGCAACTTCAAGAGCACCCATGCCGCGGCCGGCAACTACGAGCCGGTGGCCGAAGCGCTGCTCGCCGAGATGAACCTCGACGCCTACTTCATGGAGTACGACGACGAGCGCTCCGGTGACTTCCGCCCGCTGCGCTACCTGCCCAAGGGCAAGATCGTCGTGCTCGGGCTGGTCACGACCAAGTTCGGCGAGATGGAGAGCAAGGACGCGCTCAAGCGCCGCATCGACGAGGCTGCGAAGTACGCACCGCTCGAGCAGCTCGCGCTCAGCCCCCAGTGCGGCTTCAGCAGCACGGTGCACGGCAACAAGATCGCGGTCGAGGCGCAGCGCACCAAGCTGCGGCTGGTGGTGGAGACCGCGCAGGAGGTCTGGGGGAACGCGTAGCTGCGCGGCGTCGCACCCATCGCATTCAAACGTATTCGTCGCGTCATATCGCAGCCTTGTTGCAGCGGTGGCACGAGCGCTGCGGTGGGTCGCTGTGTGGAGTGAAGTCGAGGGGCAGACCCAGGCGGCCGCCTGGGTCGCAGGAGTGCGCCCGGACACAAACAGTCCTGCGAACGGGTTGTGCCTGGCAAACGCCCGAGGCTTCGTCCTCGGGCATGAACGGAACATAGCGGCCCGGCGCAGCGCTCGCGCGCCGCTCTTCGACGCTCAATTTCTGCGCATGCCACCACGGATCCTCGCCCGATCTTCAAGCGGATGCGGTTGAATGCAATCCCGTCTCAGTAGGCCGGCTCGCGCGCGCCGATCAGCCGTGCCGAGGCCAGCGTGGCGATCGCCGACAAGACCATGCAGCCCCAGATCACCGGCGCGTAGCTGGCGCTGCGATCGAACACCGCGCCCGCCACCACCGGGCCCAGCAGATTGCCGAACGCGGCGCCGGTGTAGAGCGTGCCGACGATGCTGGAGACCGCGCG
>JBDSBD010000154.1:0-4026 GCA_039921765.1 Burkholderiaceae bacterium | reverse complement strand
ACGCACCGACTGGCTCTACACCACCGACGCCGACCCGGGTCTGAACGGGCGCCGCCTGGGCTATCCGCGCGGCAAGGTGCTGGGCGGTTGCAGCAGCATCAACGGCATGCTCTACATGCGTGGCCAGGCGCGCGACTACGACGCCTGGGGTGCGGGCGACGGCTTTGGCGCCAACCCGGGCTGGGGCTGGGCCGAGTGCCTGCCCGACTTCATGAAGCATGAAGACTTCTTCCGCGGCGCCGATGCGCTGCATGCCGCGCCGGGCTTCGATGCGAGCGGCGCGCGCCCGGGCGGCGAGTGGCGGGTCGAGAAGCAGCGCCTGCACTGGGACATCCTCGACGCGTTCGCGCAGGCCGCGCAGCAGGCTGGCATACCCGCGACCGACGATTTCAACCGCGGCGACAACGAAGGCGTCGGCTACTTCCACGTCAACCAGAAGGCCGGCATCCGCTGGAACGCGACCAAGGGTTTCCTGCGCCCGGCACAGCGTCGGCCGAATCTGCAGGTCTGGACCGGCGCGCACATCGAACGCGTGCTCACCGAGCCCGGTGACGGCGGGGCGCTCGCAACAACCGGGGTCGAGATCGCCCCACGCGGGGGCGGCGAGCGTCAGCGCGTGCGCCTCGCGCCCGGCGGCGAGGTGATCCTGGCGACCGGCTCGATCGGTACGCCACAGTTGCTGCAGCTGTCCGGAATCGGGCCAGGCGAGTTGCTGCACGCACACGCCATCGAGGTCAAGCGCGAGCTGCCCGGCGTCGGCGCGAACCTGCAGGATCACCTGCAGATCCGTGCCGTCTACGGCGTCGAAGGCGTGAAGACGCTGAACACAATGGCCGCCACGCCGTGGGGCAAGGCACTGTTCGGGCTGGAATATCTGCTGCGTCGCAGTGGCCCGATGAGCATGGCGCCGTCGCAGCTCGGCGCGTTCACGCGCAGCGAGCCGAGCCGCCCGCACGCCAATCTTCAGTATCACGTGCAGCCGCTCTCGCTCGACGCCTTCGGCCAGCCGCTGCACCGCTTCAATGCATTCACCGCGAGCGTGTGCAACCTGAATCCGACGAGCCGCGGCCGGGTCGCGATCCGCTCGCCCAAGGCCGCCGACGCGCCGAGCATCGCACCGCATTACCTGAGCACCGATGCCGACCGGCTGATCGCCGCGAACAGCCTGCGCCTCACGCGGCGCATCGTCGCGCAGCCGGCGCTGGCGAAATACAAACCACGCGAAGTCAAGCCGGGCGTGCAGCTCCAGATCGATGCCGAGCTGTGGAAGCTCGCGGGCGACATCGGCACCACCATCTTCCACCCGGTGGGCACCTCGAAGATGGGTCCGGCCGCCGACCCGATGGCCGTGGTCGACGCTCGGCTGCGGGTGCACGGCGTGCGCGGCCTGCGGGTGGTGGATGCGAGCATCATGCCCCGCATCACCAGCGGCAACACAAATTCGCCGACCTTGATGATCGCCGAGCACGCGGCGGGTTGGATCCGCACCGGGGCCTGAGGCGCCGCAGCGAGGCGCCTGTGCCACTGCGCAGCGCAGGCGCCTCACCTCAGGCCTGCTCTGCACAGCTTCGCAGGTACTTCGTTCCGGCCTGAGGCGCCGCAGCGAGGCCTGTGCCACTGCGCAGCATCGGCATCTCACCCCGGCCCTGCTCGGCACAGCTGCGCCGGTGCCTCGAGCTGGCCTGAGCGCCCGAACAAAGCGGCCTCAAGTCGCAGGCTCGGCCGCCGATAACGCGGGATGCCCTTCGCAGCCGCTCCTGCCTTTGCGACCGCGACCACGAAGGTCATCGCGGGCGCGGCCGAGGCAACACCGTGATCCACGCCTTCATCCTCAACGTGGCCGTGAACCTGCTGGTCGGCGCGGCGCTGCTGCTCGCGTGGCGGCGCGACCCGGCGCAGCGGTTCTCGCGCTGGGTCGGCCTGTCGTTCCTGGTACAGACCGCCAGCCCGCTGGCCTTCGTGATGGCGCGCGGCGCGGGTGCCTGGCACCCGGCCGGCCAGCTCATGATGCTGGCGATCGGCATCTCGAGCCTGACGCTGCTGCTGGTCGGCATCGTGCAGCTGTCGGGGCGCACGCCGAGCCGCCGTGCGCTCGGGCTCAGCGTGCTCGCGCTGCTGTTGCTCACCGGGCCCGCGCTGGCCTTCGACGGCCGGATGGCGCAGACGGTGGGTGCGGCGCTGCACCTGCTGGTGGGCGTGCTTGCGCTGTTCTGGCTGTGGGATATGGGTCGCGTCGACCGGCTGACCGGCGCGCTGCTGGTGCTGGTCGGTCTCAACCAGTTCACCTGGGTCGTCTTCGGCGAAGTCGCGCTCGTCTGGCAGGCCAGCATCGGCACCGTGCTGCGTCTGACGCTCGGGCTGGCGCTGCTGCACGCCGCGATCACGCGTTCGGTGGACGGGGCTCGGCGCGTGCGCGACCGGTTCATGCAGATGGCCGAGCGCTCGCATCAGGGCATGGCGGTGATCGTCGGCGAGACGGTGGAGTATGCCAACCCGGCGCTGCGCTGCATCTACGGGATCGCCTCGGAAGGCAGTGCCGCGCCGCCCGGTGGCACCACCTGGCGCGACGCGACCATGCCCGAGGCCGAGCGCGCCGCGGCACGCGAGCGGCATCGGCGCATCATCCGCGGCGAACTTTCGCACGAGCATTGGCAGGGCGAGCGTCGCGCGTTCGACGGCCGCATCCTGCACCTGCGCTTCAGCTCCTGGCGCGTCGACTGGGATGGTGCGCCCGCCGAGCAGGTCGTGGTCACCGACGACACCGCGCAGCACGACGCGTTGCAGACCCTGTTGCGCCAGGCCACCCACGACACCTTGACGGGGCTGCCCAACCGCAGCGCACTGTTGCAGCGGTTGCGCGAGCTGTGCACGGGCACGACGGCCGCGCCGTTCGCGTTGCTGCTGCTCGACATCGACCGCTTCAAGCTTTTCAACGAGGCGCACGGCCCTTCGATCGGCGACGAAGTGCTGCGCGCGCTGGCCGGCCGGCTCGAGCGCGAATTCGCGGGCCGCGCCGAAGTGATGCGCCTGGGCGAAGACGAGTTCGCGCTGCTCGCGGTCGCCCCCGGGGCGGTGGCCGCCACGGCGGGTGCGGCGCCAGCGGTGAGCGCGCCCGCGTCGCCCGGCGCCGCTGGCGCCAGCGCCGAACGCTGCGCCCGCGCGCTGGCGCAGGACGTGCGCCAGATGCTGCAGCAGCCCATCGCGTTGCCGCAGCATCGCTTCTTCCTCGACATCTCGATCGGCGTGGCGCTGCACCCGGTCAGCGCGTGCGAACCCGAGGCCTTGCTGCGATCGGCGAACGCCGCGATGCACGAGGCCAAGCGCACGCCCGGCAGCTCGTTGCAGTTTGCCGAAGAACGCTTCGAGCGCGGCTCGGGTGCCACGCTCGAGGCCGAGCAGGCGCTGCGCGCCGGCATCGAGCGTGCCGAGTTCAACCTCGTCTACCAACCCAAGGTCGATGCGCGCAGTGCTGTGCTGGTCGGCTTCGAGGCCCTGGTGCGCTGGGATCGGCCGGGCCTGGGGCGCATCAGCCCGCAGGAATTCATTCCTGCGGCCGAACGCACCGGGTTGATCCGGCCGCTTGGCAGCCTGATCCTTGCACTCGCTTGCCGCCAGATTGCCGAATGGCAAGACGGGTTCGAGCGGGTGGTGCCGGTGGCGGTGAACGTCTCGCCGCTGCAGCTGCTTGACCCGGGGTTCCCCGATCTGGTGCTGTCGATGCTGCGCGAGTTCGACATCCCGGCGCGGCTGCTGAGCCTGGAGATCACCGAAAGCGCGGCTGTCACGCACATGGAGCAGGCGCGCGAGCGCATTGGCCAGCTGCGCGCCCACGGCATCGAGGTGGCGCTCGACGACTTCGGCACCGGCTTCTCGTCGCTGAACATGCTGCGCAGCCTGCCGCTCACCAGCATCAAGATCGACCGTTCGCTGATCGACCCGATGCCCGCACCGGACGCCACCGCGGTCGTGAAGGCGATCTGCGACCTCGCCGGCGTACTGCGCCTGGAGGTGGTGGCCGAAGGCGTC
>JBDSBD010000153.1:0-3530 GCA_039921765.1 Burkholderiaceae bacterium | reverse complement strand
GCGCGCCTCGCGCCAGCTCTTCAGCAGGCGACCGCGCACCAGCGGGTACTTGACGCGGTTGGCGCTGTAGAGGTACCAGCTGTAGCTGGCACCGCGCGAGCAGCCGCGCGGCTCGTGGTTGGGCATGTCCCAGCGCGTGCGAGGGTAGTCGGTCTGCTGCGTCTCCCAGGTCACGATGCCACCCTTGACGTAGATCTTCCACGAGCACGAACCGGTGCAGTTGACGCCGTGGGTCGAGCGCACGATCTTGTCGTGGGCCCAGCGGTTGCGGTAGGCGTCTTCCCAGGTCCGGTCTTCACCATTGGCGACGCCGAACCCGTCGGCGAAACTCTCTCTGGGTTGAGCGAAGTGGGTCAGTCGGTCGAGGAAATGGCTCATTGAGATGCCTCCGGAATGGGAAAGTTGCGCTGGTTCGTCAGCACGGTCGCATCGCGTTGCGCCGGGCGTAGAACCACCAGGTCACGGCGATGCAGGTGACGTAGAAGACGATGAAGGCGGCCAGCGCCGCATGCGGGCTGCCGGTCATCGCGATCGAGGTGCCATAGCTCTTCGGGATGAAGAAGCCGCCATAGGCTCCGAGCGCGGCCGTGAACCCGAGCACCGCGGCGGACTGCTGGTTGCCTTCCCTGGTGGCCGCGGCCAACGCGTCCGGATCACGGCCCACGGCGTCGAGGGCTTCGTCGGTGAAGATCACCGGGATCATGCTGAACGTCGAACCGTTGCCGATGCCCGACGCGACGAACAGCACCATGAAACAGACGAAGAAGCCGGTCAGGTTGCCGCCGGTGCCGCCCTGGGGCAGGAACTGCATCACGCCGACGACTCCCGCGATCATCGCGACGAAGTTCCACAAGGTGACGCGGGCGCCGCCGACCTTGTCGGCGAGCCAGCCGCCGAACGGTCGGGCGATGGCGCCAAGGAATGGCCCCATCCATGCAAACCCGAGCGCGTAGACACTGGGAAACTGGCTCTTGATGAGCAACGGGAAGCCGGCCGAGAAGCCGATGAACGAGCCGAAGGTGCCGAGGTAGAGCCAGCACATCAGCCAGTTGTGCTTGTTCTTGAAAATCACGGCCTGGTCGCTGAACGAAGCCTTGGCGTCGGCGATGTCGTTCATCATCAGCGCGGCCAGCAGCGAGGCCAGCACGATCGGCACGATCCAGACGTAGGCGGCGTTTTGCAGCCAGACCTGGCGCGTGGCTCCATTGGCAAGTTGCAAGGTCTGCGGCTCCCCGCCGAACCAGCCGAAGATGCCCACCGAGATCACCAGCGGCACCATGAACTGGACCGACGAAACGCCGAGGTTGCCCAGGCCGGCATTGAGACCGAGTGCAGAACCCTTGCGCTCCTTCGGGAAGAAGAAGCTGATGTTGGACATGCTCGAGCTGAAGTTGCCGCCGCCCAAGCCGCACAGCGCCGCGAGCACCAGCATGGCCCAGTACGGTGTTTCGGTGCTTTGCACGGCCATGCCGATGCCGACACAGGGAATCAGCAGCGAGAGCGTGGACAACACGGTCCAGCGCCGCCCACCGACAATCGGCACCATGAACGAATAGAAGATGCGCAGGGTCGCGCCCGACAGCGCGGGCAGCGCGGCGAGCCAGAACAGCTCGTCGGTGGTGTAGCTGAAACCTGCCGCCGGGAGCTGCGTGACCATCGCGCTCCAGACCATCCACACCGCGAACGCCAGGAACAGCGCAGGGATCGAGATCCACAGGTTCTGGTTGGCAATCGCACGCCCCTCGGTGGCCCAGAAGGCCTTGTCCTCGGGCGTCCAGACGCGCAGCAAGCGCCCGAGTCCGGGCTTGGAGTTGGAAGTCATCACGTGTCCGATCGAAGAATGAGGCCGGTGCCTGTCAACCGCGCAGGCTGAACGCAGGGGCGTTGTGGCCGATGACTTCGGTGCGGCGCACCTCCGTCCAGTAAAGCCAGATCAGCGACACCCAGACCACGCCGTACATCAGCATGAAGGCGCTGGAGCGCACGCCGGTCAGATCCATCAGCGCACCAAACAGGATCGGCAACACGAAGCCGCCCAGACCACCGGCCAGGCCGACGACGCCCGAAACGACGCCGATCTGCCCGGGATAGTCATCAGCGATGTACTTGAACACCGAGGCCTTGCCGAAAGCCCAGGCGATGCCGAGCACGAACATCAGCGACGTGAAGGCCCAGACGTTCCAGCCGATATGAAAGCTCTTCAGGCCATCGGCGGTGGTGATGCCGATGTCGGTCTGCGGGTAGCTGAGCAGGAACAGGCAGACCCAGCTCACCCACAGCACCCACCAGGTGACCGAGTGCGCGCCGTACTTGTCGGACAACCAGCCGCCGGCCGCGCGCAGCACCCCGCCGGGGAGCGAGAAGCAGGCCGCGAGCAGTGCTGCGCTGCGGATGTCGAGCCCGTACTCGCCGACGTAGTACTGGACCATCCACAGGCTCATCGCCACATAGCCGCCGAACACGATCGAGTAGAACTGGCACAGCTTCCAGACGTTCGGGTCGCGCAGGAGAACCAGTTGTTCGCGCCAGCTGACCTTGGCGTCGACCTTGTGCGCCGGATCCTGGTAGCTGAAGAACCAGAACAGGATCGCCGTGCCGAACAGGATCGCCGCATACGCCACCGGAACGAATGCCCAGCCGAACGCAACCACGATGGCCGGCGCGATGAACTTGTTCACGGCAGCGCCCGAGTTGCCGGCGCCGTACACACCCATCGCAAAACCCTGCCGATGCTTCGGAAACCAGCGCGCCACGTACGGCGTGCCGACCGAGAACGAGCCGCCGGCCAGCCCGACGAACAGGCCGAGAACCAGGAAGTGCCAGTACGCGGTGGCGTGCGCCAACAGGTAGATCGGCGGCACGCACACGAGCATCAGCACGAACATCACGATGCGTCCGCCAAAGCGGTCGGTCCACAGCCCCAGCGGCACGCGGATCAGCGAGCCGCTGAGCACGGGAAGTGCGGTGAGCAGGCCGAACTCGGTGGCGTTCAGGTCGAGCTGCTTCTGGATCGGAATGCCGATGATGCCGAACATCATCCAGACCATGAAGCACACCGTGAAGGCCAGCGTGCTGACGATCAGCACCGACAGCGCCTGCCCGTTCCTGCTGATGCCTTGCTGCCTGCTGTTCATGCGGGCACTGTAGGAGCGGGCTCAGGTTCGCGACATCCTCCCATGGCAGGCTCTGGCTCCTGCATCGGAACGATGGCACCACAGCAGCCATCGTCCGATGGAACTAATTCAGGCACACGAGCGACACGGCTTGAGCCAGATCAAGGGGAGTGCGGCGTTGGCGTGTGATGAATTTCTCTGCACTCGGGACGTTCGACGGACAAGACACACCTGATCGGTTGCCACAGCACGGTCCTCCCCAAGCGCTCGCATGAAGGCCAGAGACATGGCCGGTCAAATGGCAGTCTGGTGCATTGCCGAACAGTGCTTGCTGGCCTTCCGGTTCGCACGGGTTGAGCGGCCCAGGCGGCGGGGTGCCGGCCACGGCGGGCTGAATTCTGGGCCGGCCCTGAACGG
>JBDSBD010000152.1:0-27472 GCA_039921765.1 Burkholderiaceae bacterium | reverse complement strand
CAAAAGCGGCAACGCGGCGATCCTGCGCGGTGGCTCCGAAGCCATCCACAGCAACCTCGCCTTGGCCCGGGTGGTGCAGGCCGCCCTCGCCGAAGCCGGACTGCCGCCCGACGCGGTGCAGCTGGTGACGACGACCGACCGCGCCGCCGTCGGCCTGCTGCTGGCCGCGCGCGAGTCGGTCGACCTGATCATCCCGCGCGGCGGCAAGGGCCTGATCGAGCGCATCGCGCGCGAAGCCAAGGTGCCGGTGATCAAGCACCTCGACGGCAACTGCCACATCTACGTCGACGCGAGCGCCGAGATGGAGCTTGCGCTGCGCGTCACCGACAACGCCAAGACCCAGAAGGTCAGCCCGTGCAACGCGGCCGAGTCGTTGCTGGTGCACGAGGCCATCGCACCCACGTTCCTGCCGCGCCTGGGCTCGATCTTCGCGGCCAAGGGCGTCGAGATGCGCGGCGACGCGCCCGCGCTCGCGCTGCTGCGCGCGGTGCCGGGCACCCGGCTCGTCGCCGCCACCGAGGCCGACTGGAGCGAGGAATACCTCGCGCCCATCATCAGCGTGAAGGTCGTCGCCAGCCTGGACGCGGCGATCGAGCACATCAACCGCTACGGCTCGCACCACACCGACGCGATCCTGACCGAAACGCACTCCCACGCGATGCGCTTCCTGCGCGAGGTCGATTCGGCCAGCGTGATGGTCAATGCGAGCACGCGCTTCGCCGACGGCTTCGAGTACGGTCTGGGTGCCGAGATCGGCATCAGCACCGACAAGCTCCATGCCCGCGGCCCGGTCGGCATCGAGGGGCTCACGTCGCTGAAATGGATCGTGCTCGGCCAGGGCGAAGTGCGTGGCTGAGCGGGCCCTCCCCGGCCCTCAAGGGGGGTGCGGGTCGGCTTGGGCGCGGTCCGACGCCGAACACCCCGTCGCGGCGCGCCCGGCACCCTGAACCATGCATGAGTCCCAGCGCCGGCGCATGGCCGACCGGATCGATCCACGCCGTGCGCTGGTGCTGTTCTCCGGCGGACAGGACTCCACCGCCTGCCTGGCCTGGGCGCTCGACCGCTACAGCCATGTCGAGACCATCGGCTTCGACAGCGGCCAACGCCACGCCGTCGAGCTCGAATGCCGGCTGCACGTGCGCGCCGCACTGCACACCCGGTTCCCGCGCTGGGCCGGCCGGCTCGGTGACGATCATCTGCTCGATCTGGCCCTGCTCGGCCAGATCTCGGACACCGCCCTGACCGACGCGCGCGCGATCGAGATGAACGCGCAGGGCCTGCCCGACCACTTCATTCCCGGTCGCAATCTGCTGTTCTTCAACTTCGCCGCGGCGGTGGCCTATCGACGCGGCTTGAGCGTGCTGGTCGGCGGCATGTGCGAGACCGACTTTTCAGACTACCCGGACTGCCGCGACAACAGCCTGCGCGCGTTGCAGGTCGCGATCAGCCTCGGGCTGGACACGCCGATGACGCTCGAGACGCCGCTGATGTGGCTCGACAAGGCGCAGATCTGGGCGCTCGCCGAGCAGCTCGGCGGCGAGCCCTTCATCGACCTGATCGTCGAGCACACCCACAGCTGCTATCTTGGCGATCGGGTGCATCGCCATGCCTGGGGCTATGGCTGCGGTCTGTGCCCGGCCTGCGATCTACGCCGCAAGGGCTACGAGGCCTGGCTCGCGAGTTGAGTCCTGCGGTGGTGGCGCCGGTCCCGTGACGCAACGTCGCGCTTGCGCCTTCCAGGTCAGGGTTTCGGGGTTGCCGCCGCCCGATGCCTGCCACACCGATGCGCGTCCCGGTTTCAGACTCAGCGCTGCGCCGCGTCCTCTCGTGCCATGGCCGCGCCACGCGACTGCGGTGCCGCTGGGTGCGCCACGTGGTGCGTCGGCGCGGCAATCCACGGCGCCAGCGCTTTCGCGCCCGTGGGCGTGAGGGTCAGCGCGCGCGAACCGCTTGCGCGGCGCAACCAGCCCTGCGCCAGCGAATGCTCGAGCAGCGCCACCGCCAGACCGCCGGCGAGGTGGTCGCGGCGCTCGGACCAGTCCAGGCAGGCGTACGCGAACCGCCGTGCGCTGTTGGGCGAGGTCGGCGCCGGAACCTGGATACCGAGGCGCTGCAGCTCGTCACGCCCGGCCTCGCTCAGGACAAGGTGGCCCGCATCCGCCACCAGCGTACGGCGCGCCAGCAAGCCCTCGAACAGCGCCACGCCGAGTTCGCCGGCGAGGTGGCTGTAGCAGGTGCGCGCCGCTTTCAGGGGCTTGTAGGCACCCTGCTCCCACTTGGCCGCCCCGGCGCCGCGCTCGGCCACGAGCGACAGCGCCTCGAGCGCGTGCGCAGTCTCGGCGTCGGTAAGCCGCACATAGCGGTGGCGGCCCTGAACGCGCAGCGTCACGAGCTCGGCGTCGAGCAGTTTGGCGATGTGGGTGCTCGCGGTCGGCGCACTCACACCCGCCGCAGCCGCAAGCTCGCCGGCCGCGAGGTACCGGCCGCCCATCAGCGCCGAAAGCATGCGCGCGCGGGTCGGGTCGCCGATCATCGCGGCAATCTTCGCAAAGCGCGGTTCGGGTGAAATCATGCCAAGCTCCAGAGACGGCCAGGGTGAGCGCAAAGCTCGGCGCCGGAGCCTGCGCGGGTCGACTCAACCCCTTGCGCCGAAGTCGACCCACCCGCGGCGCGATCCAAGCTGGCCATTGTCTGCCCACCCTGGCGGCGATCGGGTGCGCTCTGGGTGGATGCGAATGATGGCGCTGCCGAGCCGCCAGATGCTTCGGCGTGTATCGAAGCGAGCGGGCACCGGCCAGCGTGTCGTAGAGTCCTGTCGCATGAGTCGCAACCAAATCATCGGCGCGGTCGTGGCCGCGGTGCTGCTGTTCTGGGCGGTCGGCGGCTACAACCGGTTGGTCCAGTTGCGCGACGCGGTGCGCCAGCGCTTCGTGCCGGTGTTCCAGCACGTCATGCGGCGCCACGCGCTGCTGCTGCAGCAACTCGACGCGTTGGAGCCGGTGCTCACGAACGCGACACCGCGCATCGACTCGCTGCGTGCCGCGTGCAGCCAGGTCGAAGCGGCCTGCGCGCACGCCCGGCAACGCACCAGCAACGCCGGCGCGGTGACGAGCCTGCACCTGGCCGAGGTCATCCTCGGCGAAGCGCGCGGTCGGCTGCCGGTGCAGGCCGCGGCCGGCATTGACCTCGCCGAGCTCAACGCGAGCCTGGCGGCCGCCGACGCGGCGCTTGCGTTCGCGCGCGCCCAGTTCAATGAGGCCGTGACCGAGTACAACCAGGCGGTGCGCCAGTTCCCGACCCGTTTGCTCGCACTCGTGTTCAGCTTTCAACGGGGTGCGACGCTGTGACGCGCACGACCGCGCGGACGGCTGGCGACTCGGCATCGCGCGGCGCACGCGCGCGCGCGATCACGCCCGAGCTTGACGCCGCCGAAGCGCTGTCGCGTGTCCACGGCCCGCTCGAGCTGCAGGCCGCCGTGCTCGCGTTGCTGGTGCCACACGGCAACGCGCGTGCGGCGCGCGCCTGGCAGGTCGAAACCGAGGCCACACCCGGCGCCGCGCGGATCGCCGAACTCGTGGCCCAACTCGCGGCGATGAGCCGGCTGGCGTGGTTCGAACGGCTGTTGGAGCGGCTTCGCAGCCAGCCGCTCGCGGTGCGCCAGGGGCTGCTCAAGGCGACGCGCCGCGTCATGGGCGCAAGCGACGCGGTGCGTCCCATCGACCGGCTGCACTGGCTCGCGATGCGGCGCCGACTCGGCGAGGCCTCTGGGACCGAGCTTGCGGCGCACCCGCGCGTCGCGGGCGCGCGCGCCGGTCCGTTCACGTCGACGCTGTCACCGGCGTTGCGCTTGCGCGAACCGATGCTCGATGCGGGCCTCGGCGGGGATCTGTCGGACCTGCCCGACAGTGCGGTGCGGGCCCTCGGCATCTACAGTGCCTTCCTGTCGCGCCTGGTGCCGGTCGAGGCCGCAGAGCCCACCGAGGCGGGCACGGCCTGGTACGCGACGGCGACATCGGCCTGGCGCGATCGCGAGGCGCTGCCAGCGTGTCGTCCGGTCGACGCCGACGCGCTGGTGCACGCCTTGTACGAGCTGCAGGCCTTGCCCTGGATGCAACGCCCGGTGCTTGTGCGAAACTGGGTCGATGCCGCGCTCGCGCACCGGCCGCATGGCAACGCGCGCCTGACCGACGCCGCCGCCGACGCACTGCGGCTGAGTTGCGGTCTGCTCGACTCGCCGCTGCCGCCGGGGCTCGAACGCCATTACAGTGGCGCCATTGCGGAGGACGGTTCATGAACCTGCGAGGCTGGCTGTTTTTCTTCACCGTTGCGGTCACCTGCAGCGCCAGCGGTGCGCCGGCCCCGGACACCGCACAGGCGCTGCGCACGCGCAGCCTGGCGGCGAACTGTGCACAGTGCCACGGCACCGACGGCCACGCCGCCCGCGGCAGCGCGGTGCCGGGCCTGGCCGGCATGCCGGCGGCCGAGTTTGTCGAGCAGATCAACGCATTTCGCAGCGGCGCGCGCAAGTCCACCGTCATGCAGCAGCTCGCGCGTGGCTACAGTGACGCCCAGATCGACCAGCTCGCGGCCTACTTCGCCGCGCAACCCAGGCCATGAAAGGCCAGCTTGGATCCGGCGCGGCACCGGCACCGCCCGCGAAGCTGCATCGCCGTGGCGTGCTCAAGCTCGCTTCGGCCGCGGCGGCGCTCGGCGGCCTGGGTGGCGTGGGCTTGGCGGGCTGCGCGCTCAATCCGATCGGCACGCCCGATCGCGCACGCGTGCTGGTGGTCGGTGGTGGCTATGGCGGCGCCACCGCGGCCCGGTACGTGCGGTTGCTGTCGCGTCATCGCATCGAGGTGGTGCTGGTCGAGCCCGAGGCGGCGTTCGTCTCGTGCCCGCTGTCCAACCTGGTGCTCGGCGGCAGCCGCACGATGCGCGAGATCACGCGGCCCTACGACACGCTGGCGCAGCGGCACGGCGTGCGCATCGTGAAGGATCGCGTCGCCGCGATCGACGCCACCCAGCGCATCGCGCGCCTCGCCTCGGGCGCGGACATCCGCTACGACAAGCTCGTGCTCTCGCCCGGCGTGGAGATGATGTGGGAGCGCGTGGCCGGGCTGCGCGAGGCGCACCACAGCGGGCGCATCCTGCAGGCCTGGAGTGCCGGGCCCGAGACCGTTCAGTTGCGCCGCCAGCTCGAGGCCATGCCCGATGGCGGCGTGTTCGCGATCGCGATCCCCGAGTCGCCGTACCGCTGCCCGCCCGGGCCCTACGAGCGCGCCTGCCTGGTCGCAAACTACTTCAAGCGCGCCAAGCCGCGCGCCAAGGTGCTCATCCTCGACGCCAACCAGGACGTCACCAGCAAGGGCGCGCTCTTCAAGCGCGCCTGGGCCGAGCTGTACCCGGGCCTGATCGAGTACCGGGCGCAGCATGCGGCGAGCGCGGTCGACGCGGCCAGCAACACCCTAAAGTTCGAGTTCCAGGACAACGTGCGCGCCGACGTGCTCAACGTGCTTCCGCCGATGCGTGCCGGCGCGATCGCGGTGCAGACCGGCCTGGCGAACTCGAACGCACGCTGGTGCAACGTGAACTTCCTGAACTTCGAGTCAACCGCGGCGCGCCACATTCACGTCATCGGCGACGCGATCCAGATCGCCGAGCTGATGCCCAAGAGCGGCCACATGGCCAACAGCCAGGCCAAGGTCCTGGCGGCGGCGCTGGTGGCCGAGCTGAACGGCTGGGAGATCGATCCAGCGCCGATGCTGACCAACACCTGCTACAGCTTCGTCGACAAGCGGCGCAGCGTGCACGTGGCGAGCGTGCACGCCTACCGCGCGGCCGAGAAGACCTTCAAACCGGTGCACGGCGCGGGCGGGCTGTCATCCGAGCCGACCGAGCTCGAAGGCCGTTACGCCTGGAGCTGGGCCCACTCGATCTGGGCCGACGCCCTTGCCTGATCAGACCGACACGACGGGTGGCGACGCCCAACCAGCGGCGGCGGCTCTTGCGGCGCTCGCGGCCACCGCCGCCGCGCCGGATCGGGAGGACCCCGACATTTCCGGCGACAACGGCGATGACGGCGATGACGGCGAGCCAGCATCGGAGCCGCCGACGGTCATCGCGGCCTCGCTCTCATCGTCGCGCCGCGCCGTCGATGTGCGCAATGTGTCGCTCATCGTGCTTGCGATCCTGGCCGGCATCTACACGCTGCACTGGGCCGCGGCGGTGTTCATCCCGCTGTTGCTCGGCCTGATGCTGAGCTATTCGCTGACGCCGCTGGTGAACCAGCTGCAACGCTGGCGCCTGCCGCGAGCGCTCGGCGCGGCACTGCTGATGCTGGGCCTGTGTGGCGGCGCGGGAGCGATCGTCTACTCGCTCAGCGACGACGCGAGCAGCCTCATCGAATCGTTGCCCGAAGCGGCGCAAAAACTGCGCCAGGCATTGAGCAAGCCGCGCCAGGCGGCGCCGAGCGCGATCGAGAAGGTCCAGAAGGCCGCCACCGAGCTCGAGCGGGTCGCCGACGAAACAAGCGCCACGCCGAAGGAAAAGCGCGGCGTGACCCGCGTCTCGATCGAGCGCCCGCGCTTTGACATCACCAACTATCTGTGGAGCGGCACGCTCGGCCTGGTCACGTTGGCGGGCCAGGCCGTGATGGTGGTGCTGATCGCCTACTTCCTGCTGGCGTCGGGCACCACCTTCCGGCGCAAGATGGTCAAGCTCGCCGGGCCCACCCTGAGCCAGAAGCGCGTGACCGTGCAGGCGCTCGACGAGATCAGCGAGCAGATTCAGCGCTATCTCCTGGTGCAGCTCTTCACCAGCGCGATCGTCGGCGTGGCGACCGGAATCGCGTTCCTGTGGATCGGGCTCGAGCATGCCGCGGTGTGGGCGGTGGTCGCCGCGGTCACGAATCTCGTGCCGTACCTGGGTGCGGCGATCGTCGGGGGCGGCTCGGCGCTGGTCGCCTTCATGCAGTTCGGTACGCTCGACATGGCGCTGCTGGTGGGCGGGGCCTCGTTCGCGATCCATTCGGTCGTCGGCTATCTGTTGCTGCCGTGGATGACCAGCCGTGCCAGCCGCCTGAACCCGGTCGCGGTGTTCGTCGGTGTGCTCGCCTGGGGTTGGCTTTGGGGCTTGTGGGGCCTACTGCTCGGGGTGCCGATCCTGATGGTGGTGAAGGCCTCGTGCGATCGGGTCGAGGATCTGAAGCCGGTGGGCGAATTGCTTGGCTCGTGAGTGAGTGAGTGAGCGCGCGCCACACTCGCACAAACCCTCGCTGACAGTGCCCCCTGCGAGGCCTAGCATGGCCTGACGCAAGCAGGCGCAGAACAAGCGCGTTGGTTCGATGGCAATTGCACTTCGGCACGAGCGCGCGGAAAGGGACTCGTTGCAAGCCACCGACATCCACGCTCCCGACTATTTCCACAAGGTCGTCGATTGCCAATGGGCCTGTCCGGCCCACACGCCGGTTCCCGAGTACATCCGTTTGATCGCGGCCGGGCGCTACACCGACGCCTACATGATCAACTGGGAGTCGAACGTGTTCCCCGGCATCCTCGGGCGCACCTGCGACCGTCCGTGCGAACCGGCCTGCCGGCGTGGCCGGGTCGAGGAGGCGCAGGCCGCCAAGCCCGAGCCGGTCGCGATCTGCCGCCTGAAGCGCGTCGCCGCCGACTTCAAGGACGACGACATCGGCGAGCGCCTCCCGCGCCCCGCCCTGCAAAAGAACGGCTTACGCGTGGCCTGCGTCGGGGCCGGCCCGGCCGCACTGACCGTGGCGCGCGACCTCGCACCCCTGGGGTACGCGGTGACGGTGTTCGATGGCGACACGAAGGCCGGCGGCATGATCCGCTCGCAGATTCCGCGCTTTCGCCTGCCCGAAGAAGTGATCGACGAAGAGACCGGCTATGTGCTGCGCCTCGGGGTCGAGTTCCGTGCCGGTACGCGCATCGAATCGATGCGCGCGCTGCTGGCGGACAAGACCGACGGAGGCTGGGACGCGGTGTTCGTCGGCTCGGGCGCACCGCGCGGGCGCGATTTATCGATCCCCGGCCGCGCCGAGGCGGCGGCGCACGTCCACATCGGCATCGACTGGTTGTCGTCGGTGTCGTTCGGCCACGTCACGAGCATCGCCAAGCGCGTGATCGTGCTCGGCGGCGGCAACACCGCGATGGACTGCTGCCGCAGCGCCAAACGGCTCGGCGGTGACGACGTGAAAGTGATCGTGCGCTCGCCCTTCGAAGAGATGAAGGCCTCGCCGTGGGAGAAGGAAGACGCCGCGCACGAGAACATTCCGATTCTCGACTGCCTGGTGCCGAAAGCGTTCCTGCATGAAGGCGGCAGGCTCGTCGGCATGACGTTCGACAAGGTGCGCGCGCTGCGCGATGCGAACGGACGCCGCCAACTCGTCTCGACCGGTGAGCCCGAGCAGCGGTTCGAGTGCGACGAGGTGCTGGTCGCGGTCGGCCAGGAAAACGCGTTCCCGTGGATCGAGCGCGACGCCGGTGTCGCGTTCGACGAGCACGGCATGCCGCGACTCGATGCGGTCACCTTGCAGTCGAGCCGACCCAACGTGTTCTTCGGTGGCGACGCGGCGCTTGGCCCCAAGAACATCATCTGGGCGGTGGCGCAAGGCCACGCCGCGGCGATCTCGATCGACAAGTTCCTGCACGGCGAGGACGTGAGCGAACGCCCGGCCCGGGGCGTGACCCTGGTGTCGCAGAAGATGGGCATCCACGAATGGAGCTACGACAACGCGGTGTCGCCCGACCTGCGCCACAAGGTGCCGTGGCGCGACGTGAACGCGGCGCTGCGCAACATCAAGGTCGAGGTCGAACTCGGCTTCGACGTGCAGGCGGCGTGGAAGGAAGCGCAGCGCTGCCTGAACTGCGACGTGCAGACGGTGTTCAACACCGGCCAATGCATCGAGTGCGACGCCTGCGTCGACATCTGCCCGACCGATTGCATCAGCTTCACGAACAACGGCACGGAGGCCGACCTGCGCACCCGGCTGCGCGCCCCGGCGCGCCACGAGGACCAGGACCTGTACGTCTCGGGTGAGCTGAAAACCGGTCGCGTGATGGTCAAGGACGAAGACGTGTGTCTGCACTGCGGCCTGTGCGCCGAGCGCTGCCCGACCGGCGCCTGGGACATGCAGAAATTCCTGATCGAGTTGCCACGGGCTGGGCGCAGCTGTCGCGGCCACCCGGCCACGAAGGCGGGCTAGCATGGGCTTGGTTGCTGGTGCGGTAGCGCGCCGGTCTGCGTCAGCAGGCGGTGCCGCCTGCTTGCGGCAGCGCGCCGGGTTTGATTGTCAACCTGCGGTGTTGCTTGCGGCAGCGCGCCGGGTTTCACCCCGGCGGGCGAGTAACCTTCTTCTGCTGGCTCAGAAGAAAGTCACCCAAGAAGTGAGCCAAACACGATCATCCCGTGCATCTGCATTCAAAGTACGGCTGGTGAACGTGGACGCAGCGTACACCGTCGGCGCGTTTGACAAGCGCCACCAAGAACCGCTCGCAAGATCTGCCGGACAGCGAGCAGCTGGCTCGGGAACCCATGGCCCTTCAACAGCCGGACCCGGTTGCCCTATTCACCAGTCAGATCGTGTTCAGGCCCTTTGCTTTGGTTACTTTCATTGGGGCCAGCAAATGAAAGTGACCGCCGGCCGGGCGCACCGGCGGGCTATCGCAAGGGACAAATGAAATGACCCCCACCACCCCAACCAAGAATCGCATCGAAGCCCTCAACGACTTCGTCGTCAAGTTCGCCAACGTCAACGGCTCGGGTTCGGCCTCGGCCAACGAGTTGTTCGCGCGCAGCCTGCTGCGCATGGGCGTGCCGGTGAGCCCGCGCAACATCTTCCCGAGCAACATCCAGGGCCTGCCGACCTGGTACGAGGTGCGTGTCAGCGAGCGCGGCTGGCTCGGCCGGCGCGGCGGCGTGGATCTGATGATCGCGATGAACCCGCAGACCTGGGCGCGCGACCTGGCCGAGATCGAACCCGGTGGCTACCTGCTGTACGACTCGTCCAAGCCGATGCCGGTCACGGGACTGCGCGACGACATCCACGTGCTCGGCGTGCCGCTCGCCGACCTGTGCGCAACGCGCTACAACGACCCGCGCGAGCGCCAGTTGCTGAAGAACATCGTCTATGTCGGCGTGCTCGCGGCGCTGCTCGGCATCGAGCCCGAAGTCATCGCCACCCTGCTGGGCGAGCAGTTCAAGGGCAAGGCCAGGTTGATCCAGCCCAACCTCGATGCCTTCATGATGGGGCTGCACCACGGTCAGGAGTACTTCGACGACGCGCTCGGCCTGAAGGTGGAGCGGCGCGATGCGGTCGGCCGGCGCATCTTCATGGAAGGCAACGCGGCGGTGGCGCTGGGCTGTGTGTACGGCGGCGCGACCGTCTGCGCCTGGTACCCGATCACGCCCTCGTCATCCGTGGCCGAAGCCTTTCAGAAGTACTGCAGCAAGCTGCGCGTCGACAAGGACACCGGCAAGAACAGGTTCGCGATCGTGCAGGCCGAAGACGAGATCGCCTCGATCGGCATCGTCACCGGTGCCGGCTGGAACGGGGCGCGCGCCTTCACCTGCACCTCGGGCCCGGGGGTATCCCTGATGACCGAGTTCATCGGCCTGGCCTACTTTGCCGAGATCCCGGTGACCCTCATCAACGTGCAGCGCGGCGGTCCGAGCACCGGCATGCCCACGCGCACCCAGCAGGCCGACATCCTCAGCTGCGCCTACGCGTCGCACGGCGACACCAAGCACGTGCTGCTGTTCCCCGAAGACCCGACCGAGTGCTTCGAGTTCGGCGCGAAATGCTTCGACCTCGCCGACCGGCTGCAAACGCCGGTGTTCCTGATGACCGACCTCGACATCGGCATGAACCACCGTCTGTGCGAGCCGCTCGCCTGGGACGACACGACGCAAATGGATCGGGGCAAGGTGATGACGGCCGCCGAGCTCGATGCGGGCCGCGACTTCGGCCGCTACCTCGACGTCGACGGCGACGGCATCCCGTACCGCACCTACCCCGGCACGCATCCCGACAAGGGCGCCTTCTTCACGCGCGGCACCACCCGCGACGCCTATGCGCGCTACTCCGAGACCGGGGACGACTATCTCTACAACGTGCAGCGGCTGCTGACCAAGTTCGAGACCGCCAAGACGCTGGTGCCGCAGCCGCTGCGGCGCAACGCGGCCGAGGCCACACGCTTGGGCGTCATCTACTTCGGCTCGACCAGCCCGGCGATGAACGAAGCCTTCGAGGCCCTGCAGGCGCAGGCCATCGCGGTGGACGGGCTGCGCATCCGCGCGTTCCCGTTCAGCGCCATGGTCGACGCCTTCATTGCCGAGCACGACACGGTCTTTGTGGTCGAGCAAAACCGCGACGCACAACTGCGCACCTTGCTCGTCACCGAGCAGGAAGTGAATCCGGCGCGCCTGGTGCCGATCCTGCATTTCGACGGCACGCCGATCACCGCACGCTTCATCACCGCGGCGATCGCGGAGCACGTGCGGGCGTTCGAAGCCGCGCCGATCAAGAACGAGCAGGCTGCGTGATGATGGCGGCGTTCTCACTTGTTGCTCCGAGCGAGATCAGGCCGGCGAGGTGTTCTGTTCCGCTCATGTCCCCCGTCGCCGGCCTACGGCCGACGCCTCCTCCTTTACTTCGCTCCACAGAACACCCCACCGACCTGATCTACGACGGTCGCCGCTTTTCGACGGCAAGCTCCGCGGGGGGATGGCCGAAGCCGTCGGGTGGCCGGCGGAGCGAAGTAAAGGAGGAGGAATGGGCGAAGCCCGTTCCGGGGGAGCGAGCCCGGACACAAACAGTCCTGAGAACTGTTCGTGCCTGGCGAGCGCCCGGGGCGCTGTCCCCGGGCATGAGCGTAGTCGGCCACCCGGCGTCCGCAGCGCGCGCCAAACGAACATGCAGAGCAACATGACCTACCTCGCCAAGCCCAAGCTCCACCACCCGACCCTGCCCGCCAACAAGCTCGGTTTCACGCGGCGCGACTACGAGGGCAAGATCAGCACCTTGTGCGCCGGCTGCGGCCACGATTCGATCTCGGCCGCGCTCGTGCAGGCCTGCTGGGAGCTCGACATCGAGCCGCACCGCGTCGCCAAGCTGTCGGGCATCGGCTGCTCGTCGAAGACGCCCGACTATTTTCTCGGCAACTCGCACGGCTTCAACTCGGTGCACGGGCGCATGCCCTCGGTCGTGACCGGTGCCAACCTGGCCAACCGCGAGCTGCTGTATCTGGGCATCAGCGGCGACGGCGACTCGGCGTCGATCGGCCTGGGCCAGTTTGCACACGCGATGCGGCGCGGCGTGAACATGACCTACATCGTCGAGAACAACGGCGTCTACGGCCTGACCAAAGGCCAGTTCTCGGCCACCGCCGACCCCGGCAGCAAGAGCAAGAAGGGCGCCATCAACAGCGACTCCGCGATCGACCTGGCCGCGCTCGCGCTGCAGCTCGGCGCAGGCTATGTGGCACGCAGCTTCTCAGGCGACAAGGAGCAGCTCGTGCCGTTGATCAAGGGCGCGATGCGCCACCGCGGCGCGGCGCTGATCGACGTCATCAGCCCCTGCGTGGCCTTCAACAACCACGCCGGCAGCACCAAGAGCTACGACTACGTGCGCGCCCACAACGAAGCCGTCAACCGACTCGACTTCATGCCGCGGCGCGATCCGATCACCGCGATGTACGCCCCCGGCGAGGTCATCGAGGTCACACAGCACGACGGCAGCGTGCTGCGCCTGCGCAAGCTTGCGCAGGGCTACGACGCGGGTGACCGGCTGGCGGCGATGAGCCACATTGCGGCGTTCGAGGCGCGTGGCGAGATCCTGACCGGTCTGCTGTACGTGAACGGCGACGCCGAGGACCTGCATGCCCACCTGAACACCGTCGACGCGCCGCTGAACCGCCTCACCGATGCGCAGCTGTGCCCGGGCAACGCGGCGCTGGCGGCGATCAACGCAGAACTCATGTGAGATTGAAGCGCCGGGCGTGTGCAGGGAGGATCACGATCCGTGTTGGATACCGCAGCGCCTGCAGCCCGGAGATCGGGCGGGTGACGCGGCCTCGGGCCATGGACCCCGGAGCAGCGGTGCGTTGTGGACCCGATCCAGATCGACGTCGTCGGTGGCCACGACCGCGGGCCGAACCGCCACAGCGCTGTTCAGCGGATCAAGCTGTGGCACCCACCTCGTAGAGCTCGATCCGGACCCCATCGGGATCGGTCACATAGATCGTCAAGCCATAGGGCCCGTCGTGCAAGTCCTGCTCGAACGGCACGGCCGAGCTTCTCAGCTTGTCACGCAACGCGCGCACGTTGTTGACCTCGAAGGCGATGTGATCCACCTGTCGATGCGCTGGCGCGCGCCCGCCGACGATCGCCACACCCTGGTGGAAGGCCGTGAAGGGTCGGCCGTCGGCCAAGGGCTTGGCCGGGCGGATCGTGAAGCCCAGCTGGTCGACGTAGAAGCGGGTCGAACGCGCCACGTCCTCGACCATCAACAGCATGTGGCCGTAGCCGAGCGTTCGCGGCACCTGTTGCCTGTCGATCCAGCCGAGCACGTCGGCCGAGCCGTGCAGCTCGCAGAAGTACTGTTGCCACACCTGCTGCGCAGTCTGCTCCCACTCGTCGTTGACGCCCGAGATGCAGTCCTTGACGGCCACGACGTCGTAGTCGCGCAGATAGGCTTCGCGGATCGAGGTCTCGACGCAGGCGTTGGTGGTGGCGCCGACGACGAACAGATGCTGCGTGCCGAACATGCGCAGCACCTGCTCCAGGCGGGTCTCGTAGAACGCGCCGAAGCGGTGCTTGCGGATCACCAGCGACGGGTCGAACGCGGCCAGCTCCTTGAGCTCGTCGACGATCTGCTCGTCCCAGGTGCCCGCCAGCGCCGACACCTGCTTGCGCCGCGCGGTGTGCCCGGCCAGCTTCTTGCGCTTGCGCAGCGCGTCGACCGCGTAGTGCTCCTGCATCGTCCAGATGACCGGCATGCCGGCCTCCTGGCAGCGCTTGATCAGCGTGGCCAGCGGCGAGACGATGGACGACAGGCGCTGGGTGTCGACCCCGGACACCCCCAGCGTTCCCTTGTCGTGGATGAAGGCGTTCTGCAGGTCGATGACGAGCAGCGCGCTCTTGTTCAGGTCGAGTGCGTCGAGTGCCATCACTTGGCCTCCGGTTCGTTGTCGATGCCGAGGCGGCCGTTGCGGCCCCAGCTGTCCTTGGGCACGTCCTGGATGATGACGTGCAGGTGCTCCGGTTTGCACGCGGCGTGCACGACCATCGCGTCGGTGATGGCAGCCACCAGATTGCGTTTTTGCTCGGTGGTGCGGCCGGTCCAGATTTGCACGGTGACGACGGGCATGATGGTTCTCCTCTTCTATGGCTCGGGGGGAAGGCGCACCGCATCGGCCCAGCGCGCGGCGGGCGGCGCGAAGCCGCTCACGAAATCGTTGCCGGCGCGATCTTCGCCGCGCACCAGCCAGAGCGGTCGGATGGCGTGATTCACGAGCGGACGAAGCTGCGTGGCGAGCCGGTTGGGGCCAAACCGCGGGTCGCGGTTGTAGCGCGAGCTCGCCGGCATGTAGCGCACCGTGTAGCACGGCCCGGGCAGAAACGCGATCGCGTCGAACACCTCGGCCAGCCGGGTGATGTCGATGAGCACGGTGCGCCGGCGCTCGAAATCGATGGACACCACCGTGCCGGCAAGCGGATCGACCGGCCATTGCTGCGCTTCATCGCGCGGCCACGCCGACAGATCGAGGTACAGCTCGCTGTCCCACAGCACCAGGTCCGGACCCATCACGCTTTCCACCGGATCGAGCAGTGCGGGGCTTTCAGCGAGGTCGAGAAAGCGCCAGGCTGCGTTCGGGCAGGCGTGGTGGCCGAACGGGTTGTGCACGCCCGACAGCATGTCCTGGCGCGGGCGGCGCCGCACCAGCTCACGCGCCAGCGTTCTTGCCGGTTCCGCCACCGACTCGGGGATGGTCTGCGCGGACACACACCATCCCGTCGAGCGATACGAGGCTCGCTGTTCGGCAGGAAAGCCCAGGTTCATTTCGGGCGGGTGACGCACGCGCCGCCGCCGAAGCGTTCGACGACCTGTCCGTTCTCGTAGACGATGTCGCCGCGCGACACCGTCATCACAGGCCAGCCCTTGAGCTTCCAGCCTTCGTAGATGCACAGGCCGTTCCCGGTGTGGTGGACGGTGCGCTCTTCGTCCATGTCGACCATCACCAGGTCGGCATCGGCGCCCGCCTGCAGCGAGCCCTTGTGCGGCCACAGGCCGAAGCGGCGCGCCGGGTGATACGAATTGAGCTGCACCAGCCGCGACAGCGACAGGCCGCGCTCGTGCACGCCGAAGTGCAGCATCAGCGGCAGTTCCCACGGGAAGCACACGACGCCCGGCACTTCCTTCCACAGGTCTTCACCCTTCTTGGGAAAGAACGGAACATGGTCGGTCCCGAGGCTGTAGACGGTGCCGTCGAGCATGCCTCGCCACAGGCCTTCCAGCTCGCTGCGGTCGCGCAGCGGCGGTGAGATCTTGGCGGTCATGTCCAGGTCTGCGTCGTAGCAGGTGCGCGTCAGGTAGTGCGGGCAGGTCTCGACGGTCACGTCGATGCCGCGCCCGCGCGCTTCGGCGGCCAGGACCGGCCCCTGGCCGACGGAGGTGTGCACCATGTGCAGCGGGCACTTCGTGCGCTCGGCGAGGAACAACATGCGCTTGATGGTTTCTTCCTCGCAGAAGGCCGGGCGCGATTCGGTGTAGGCGCCCAGATCCTGGCGACCGGTGGCCATCAGCTCGTCCTTGAGCCAGGTCGCGATGCCGGTGTTTTCGCAGTGCACGCTCAGCACGCCGCCCGGGATCTTGACGAGGTGGCGCATCGCCGCGTAGACCCAGCCGTCGGTCGCCGGCACGATGCCGATCGGGTTGTCGGTCTCGTAGCCGAAGTAGCACTTGAACGAACGCACGCCGGTCTGCTCGACGATCTGCGGAATCTCGTGGATGTGGTCTTCACGCTGGATGCCGAAGTGGAACCCGAAATCGATCATCGAGTTCTCTTCACCCACCGCACGCCGATCCTTGTAGAACGGAATATAGGAGCCGGCCTTGTTGCGGATGTACAGCAGCACGGTGGTCACGCCGCCGCTGGCCGCCGCGGCCGTCTCGGTGCGCATGTCCTCGTTGTACGGGTAGTTCACGCCAAGGTGGCAGTGCGGGTCGACCACGCCCGGCATCACCACGCGCCCTTGCGCATCGATCTCGCGGTGGCCCTGGGGCAACGAGTCGTTGTTGCCGGTCATCACGATGCGGCCTTCGTGCACCGCGATGCCGCCGAAGAATTCCCCTTCGTGGTCGACCATGCGAGCGTTTCGAATCACCAGATCGCGTTTCATCTTTGACCTCCAAGAATTTTCTCGATGCGCGGGCGGATGCCCGACCATTGGCTGGCACCCACCGTGACCGGCGCACGGCTGCCGAGGCCACGCGTCCACAGCGCCTTCAACCCAAGCTCCTTCGCCGCCTCGAAGTCGACGCCACCCGGCGGCGCCGCCAGGTCGATGATCAAGGCGTCCGGACGCAGGCGCTCGAGCACATTGCGTCCGACCACGCGCTGCGGCACGGACGAGAACAGCATGTCGAGGTCGCCGGCCAGCGCCGGCAACTCGTCCAGCGCATGCACCGTCGCGCAGGCCGCATAGGCCGCAGCGCGCTGCACCGGGTTGCGCGCCGCCACATGCACCTGCGCCCCGAGCGCGACGAGGTAGCGCGTCAGCAGGAAGCCGATGGTGCCCTGGCCGACCACGCACACGCGCGCCTTGTGGATGGTGATCGCGGTGTTCTCGATGACGATCTTCAGCAGGCCCTCGACGATGGCCGGCCCGCGCAGCAGCATCAGGTCCTGGTCCCACTCGTACTCGTGCAGATCGATGCCCAGCGTCTGCGCGTGCGCCTTCAGATTCGCGTCGCCCCAGCCGAGGATGATGTGGGCCGGCGACTGCATGCCGCGAAGCATCGCGACGTCGGGAATGATGGGCGTCGGCGCGGCGGGCGCGAACAGCGCGCCGCTGGCGGCGATGCCGGGGATCGGGAACAGCGCGATCCGCGCGCCCTTCAACGCCGCTGCCGCATCGCTCGCGTGCGTGACGCCCGCAATCCCGGCGTCGGGCCACGGAAAGCCGTGGGCGCGCACGCGGGCGCCGGTGGCGGCGGCGAGGCGGGCGATCTCCTGTTCGCGCTTGTCTCCGCCCACCACCGCGATGACGCACTGGCTCCAGTCGACCTTCGATGGATCAACACTCACTGGCAGTCCCCCTGACGCAATTCATCACGCCTTGCCGGTCGAGGCCGGCGATGCCCATGCGCGCCGCCGTGCGGCCGCGCGCGCTGTAGTCGTTGCCGGTCAGCGATTCACCGAGCTTGAACAGCGAATCGGCCACCGGCACCGCGACCTGCGCCGCCGCGGCCAGCGCCAGGAACGGCAGCAGCCCGTGGCCGAAATCTTCGAGGTAATAGCGGTGCTGCAGCGAATCGGGTCCCTTGATGCGCCGGTTGGCCTTGCCCGAAGAGATCGCGCCAACCAGATCGGTCAGGTCGCGCACCGACGCCTCGACGGTGCCCAGCGCCTGCATCTCCTCGATCAGCGACGGCAGATCGTGGCCGAAGGCGCGCGCCACCGCGCGACGCTCGTCGTCGAGCGTTCGCATCACGCGCGCCACGCCGGGCGTCATTGCCTCGACGTAGAACGTGAATTCACCGCCGGTCGCTTCGACCCAGGCGGCACCGAGCACCGCGCCCGGCGGGTGCAGCACCATGTTGACGTTGGACAGGTCGCACGCCAGCACGTCGGACATCAGCGTCGCGCCGCGGTACAGCTCGGCCCCGGCCTGCGCCGCGGCCTCGCCGCCGGGCAGTGCGGCGATGCGGATCTTCTTGGCCGCGCCGGTGATGCTGACGCAGTCGGGGCGGTTCTTGCGTGCCACGTAGGTCAGCGTCGAGAACTCGGCCACCGGCGGCACGTCGGCGCGCACGTCGCGAAAGGCCTGGCGGAATTCGAGCGCCCCGCCGGTGTGCCCGGGGTTGAGCACGACCGGCAGCGTCGTCGCGCCGATCTCGGCCAGCGCGCGTGCCACCGCCGCATGCGAGAACGTCGGCAGGCACACCAGGATTGCGTCGGCGCCGGTGATCGCCTGCGCGAGATCCGCGGTGATCAAGCGCGGCCGCGCGACGCCTTCACCGAACACGCCGTCATAGGCCACGCCGCCGAGCGCCTGGAACGGCGCGAGTGTCTGCGCCGAGCGGTTCCACAGCGTCACCAGATGGCCGGCCAGCGTGAGTTCGGCGACGGCGGCGGCACCGCCCGCGCCGGCTCCGATGATGGCAATGTGCATGTTGTTCTGCTCCGTCGAACCGGTCAGCGTTCGGTGAGGACGCCCTTGGCCTCGAAGATCTCGCGCACCTGCGCCACATAGCCGAGGAAGCGCGGATCGGTGTGATCCTTCCAGCGGCGCGGCCGCTCGATGTCGATCTTCAGTGACAGGTCGACGCGGCCCGGGCGCGGCGACATCACGATGACGCGGTCGGCCAGGAAGATCGCCTCTTCGATGCCGTGCGTGATGAACAGCACCGTGTTGCCCTCCGACAGCCACATGGCCTGCAGGTCCATGATCATCTGTTCGCGCGTCAGCGCGTCGAGCGCGCCGAACGGCTCGTCCATCAGCAGCAGGCCGGGCTGCTGCACGAGGGCGCGACAGATCGCCACGCGCTGGCGCATGCCGCCCGACAGCTCGGTCGGGTACTTGCTGCCGAAACCCTGCAGTCCCACCTGTTCGAGCAGCTGTTCCACGCGCGGCAGGTACTCGGCATTGCGGCGCCGCTTGACCTCGATGGGCAGCAGAATGTTGTCGGTGACCGTGCGCCATGGCAGCAGCAGGTCGGACTGGAACACCACGCCGGTCTTCGGGTGCGGACGCGTCACCTCGGCGGCATCAAGCAAGATGCGCCCCGACGTCACCGGGATCAACCCTGCGATCAGGCTCAGCAGCGTGCTCTTGCCGCACCCGCTGGGCCCGACCACGGCAACAAACTCCGACGGTTCGATGACGAGGTCGGTGCGGTCGAGCGCGAGGATCTCGTCGCCCTGGCGCGTCTCATAGATCTTGGTGACGCCTTCGATGTGAACGGCGACGCCCCGGGCCGCGGTGTCGGCATGCCGGGCGGCGGGCGCGCGGGCCAGCGCCTCCATCGTCGCGCTCATTTGGACTCCTCGTGCTTGAACACCAGCTTGCTCTCGGCGGCGCTGACGGCGGAGAAGAGCAGCACACCCAGCGCCGAGATGACGACGACGGCGGCGAAACTGAGCGTCGTGTCGAACTGCGAGCTGGCCTGCAATTGCAGGTAGCCGAGGCCACGCTCCGCGGCAACGTACTCGCCGATCACCGCGCCGATGACGGCCAGTCCGATCGCGACCTTGAAGCCGCCGAAGATGCTCGGCAGCGCATGCGGCAGGCGCAGCTTGAAGAACGTCTGCATCTCGGTGGCCCCCATCGAACGCAGCAGGTTGACCATCGGCTTCTCGAGCGACTGCAGGCCGACGACGGTCGAGATGACGATCGGAAAGAACGAGATCAGCAACGCAAGAAAGATCTTCGGCGCCCAGTCGTAGCCGAGGTAGAGCACCAGCAGCGGCGCCAGCACCACCTTCGGGATGGTTTGCAGTGCAACCAGCAGCGGGTAGACCGCCTTCTCGAAGATGCGCGAATAGAAGATCGTCAGACCGGTCGGCACGCCGACGAGGACCGCGATGCCGAAGCCGAACACCACTTCCAGTCCGGTGACGTAGGCGTGCTGCATCAGCAGCGCGAAGTCGTTCCAGATGCGCGCAACGATGGCCCACGGCGTCGGCAGCACGAACTCGGAGATGCCGAACAGCGGCACCGCGACCTGCCAGGCGAGCAGCAGGATCGCCGCCAGCACGACCGGCGCACCGCTCTCCAGCACGGAGCGAAGGACTCGAGGCTTGCGTTTCGCTTGTCTGGTCGCCATCGGCGGACCTCCTTGGGTTGTTGCCGCCGGGACAACGACGCGACCGAGCGCCCCGCTCATCCGGCAGCTCCGCGCCGACGGCCGCCGCAGCCACCTTGCGTGCATCGCCTGCATGGGTCACAGTGCGGGGTCATTTCACCTCCGTTGGTGAGGCCGGGATCGACCGGGAAGCGGGCCGGTTCGGGCGGGCCCATTGAGCTTCTATTGATCACACAGTGTGATCACAATGGGCTGGATTGTCAAGCCGATTCGGGCTCGAGCGCCGCGGGAATACCCGAGTCCCCAGCGCCTGCATCCGCGCCGCCCGCCGCGCCAAGGATCGGATCCTCGCGCAGGCGCCCGGGCCGCTTCGCCGCGCTCAGCTGACCAGACCGGTGAGCAGCGTCGACAGCCGCTGCGCCGCCGCGCGGACCTTCTGTTCGATCGCCGGCCGCAGCGGCTTCTTCAGGCGGAAGGCCGGCCCCGCGACCGACAGCGCGAGCACCGCCTTGTCGCGCTGGTACACCGGCACCGCAACGGCCCACACGCCCGACGTGATCTCGGCCCGGCTGTAGGCCACGCCGTCGGCGCGGATGCGTTCGAGTTCGGCGCGCAACGCAGTCAAGCTGTCGCCTGGCGCCGCTTCGCTGCGTGCGACATGGTCGAGGTAGCGCTCGCGTTCGTTGGCCGGCAAGTGGGCGAGCAGGGCCTTCGGAGCCGCGCCGCGATGCAGCGGAAACGCCGCACCGAGCTCATAGGCGAGCCGCATCGAATGCGCCGACTCGGCCTTGGCGATGCACACGCCGTTGTGACCCACAGGCTGGATCAGCAGCACGGTTTCCCCGGTCTGGGCGGCGAGTTCGTCCACGGCGGCACGGGCCAGCTCGGCGTAGCCGATCGCCGCACGCGCCGCATCGGACAGCCGCAACAGGGTCGGTGCGATGAAATAGCGACCATGGCCGTCGTCGCCGAGGAACCCCATGGACTTGAGCAACGCCGCGTAACGGTAGGTCGTGCTGAGCGGCGCGCCCACCGCCGGGGCCAGCTCGTCGATGGTGGCGAACGGGCGGTTCGCGTCGAAGTACAGCAGCACGCTGAGCACCCTGCGCGCGCTCTACGCGCCCGAGGCGGGGCGCGCCGCAGCGACGCCGGACGGCCGGGTCGCGGGGCGGGCTGCCGCTGCCTTCGATGTGTTCTTCGATGCCATGACAGGGATTCTCAAGCCCGGGAGGCGTTGACAGTTCTCGCAATACGAGAAACAATTCTCGCACAGATTATGGGCCCGCCGGAGGCCTGGACACGCCGGGACACGCGCGCAGCGCCCGCACGAGGAGCCTATGAAGCCGCCCGTTTTCGATTACTTCTCGCCCGCCAGCGTCGACGAGGCGCTCGCGCTGCTCGGCGAGCACGGCGACAACGCGAAGCTGCTGGCCGGCGGGCAAAGCCTGATGCCGGCGCTGAACTTCCGCCTGGCCGCACCCGCCGCACTCATCGATCTGAACCCGCTCGATGCGCTGGCCGGCGTGCAGATGGCACCCGATGGGCGTCTCGTGGCCGGTGCCATGACGCGCCACCGCTTCTTCGAAACCAGCGCGTTGATCGCACAGCGTCTGCCGCTGGTGCACCACGCGATGGCATCGGTCGCGCACGTGGCGATCCGCAATCGCGGCACCATCGGCGGCAGTCTTTGCTATGCCGATCCGTCGGCCGAGTGGCCGGCGCTGTGCCTGGCCTGTGACGCCGAGATGGTCTTGCAAAGCAGCCGCGGGATCCGTCGACTGCCGGCCGCGGAGTTTTCGCTCAGCCTGTTCACGACGGCGCTGGCGCCCACCGAAATGCTGGTCCAGGTGGTCTTCCCGGCATGGCCGGCGACGCGCCGCTGGGGCTTCCAGGAAATCGCGCGCCGCCACGGCGACTTCGCGATCGTCGGCATCGCCTGCCTGCTCGACGTCGAGCCTAGCGGCGTCTGCACGCAGGCGCGCATCGTCGCCTTCGGTGTCAATGACAGCCCGCTGCTGCTGCGCGCCGCCGCGGCCGAGCTGACGGGGCGCACGCCCACCGAGCGCCATGTGCGCAACGCCGCACTCAATGCGCGCCATGTCGTCGAATGCCGCTCCGACCACCACGCGAGCGCCCAGTACCGCAGCGAGCTGGTGCAAGCGCTGACCGCACGCGCGCTGACGCAGGCGCTGAACCCGAGGAACCCGCTTCACCATGGCTGAACCCATCTCCGTATCGCTGTTCGTCAACGGCGCGCCGGTCGAGGCCTGCGTCGAACCCCGCCTGACGCTGGCCGACTTCCTGCGCAACGAGCTGAACCTCACCGGCACCCATCTGGGCTGCGAACACGGCGTGTGCGGCGCCTGCACCGTGCTGCTGGATGGCGTGTCGGCGCGTGCCTGCCTGCTGCTGGCCGCGCAGCTCAACGGCCGGCAGGTCACCACGGTCGAGGGGCTGTCACCGCCGCGCGGGCTGTCGGTGCTGCAGCAATGCTTCAAGACCCGTCACGCGCTGCAGTGCGGCTTTTGCACACCCGGCCTGCTGGTGACGGCGCACGCGCTGCTGCAGGAGAACCCGCAACCCACGCGGGCGCAGATTCGGGACACGATCTCGGGCAACCTGTGCCGCTGCACCGGCTACCTTCCGATCGTCGACGCGATCGAAGCGGCCGCCCGGCTCGGTGCCCAGTCCGCCGAGGCGCCGCGGACATGAACCAAGCCCCCGCCATGCCCCCCGCGGCCCAGGAAGTCGGGCGCGCCCGCGAGCGCCACGAAGACGAGCGCTTCTTGCGCGGCGCCGGCTGTTTCGTCGATGACTTCAAACTGCCCGATCTGTGCCACGCGGTGATCGTGCGCAGTCCGCTGGCGCACGGGCGCATCACCGCGATCGACACGAGCGCAGCACTCGCCGTGCCTGGCGTGCTGGCGGTCTTCACGCATGCCGACATCGCGACACACGCGTTGGCCATTCCGGTGCGCGTCGGCCCGGTCGCGGGGCTCGAGCGCTGTCTGCAGTGGCCGCTGGCCAAGGACACCGTGCGCTACGTCGGCGAGCCGCTCGCGGTCGTCGTGGCGCACGACCGCTACACCGCCGAGGATGGCGCCGACCTCGTCTGCGCCGAGATCGACGCGTGCGACGCCGTCGTCGGCATCGCCGCGGCGCTGCGCGACGAGGTTCTCGTCCATGCGGACGCGGGGACCAACCGGGCGGCCCATTACACCGCCCGCCGCGGTGACGCCGACGCTGCATTCGCGAACGCCGACTACACGCGCAAGGAGACGTTCCACTGTCACCGGCACTCGTCGGTGCCGCTCGAGACGCGCGGTCTGGTGGCGCGCTGGGACGCTGCGAGCGAGCGTCTGCAGGTCTGGGGCGCGACCAAGGTGCCGTTCTACAACCGGCGCCTGCTGGCGCAGATGCTCGGCCTCGACGAGGATGCCGTCGACCTGATCGAACTCGACGTGGGTGGCAGCTTCGGTGCGCGCGGCGAGTTCTACCCGGAGGATCTGCTGATTCCGCTCGTCGCCAGGCTCATGGGTCGCGCCGTCAAGTGGATCGAGGACCGGCGTGAAAACCTGATCGCGATGAACCATTCGCGCGAAATGGACTGCGAGCTCGAGATCGCCGCGCGCCGCGACGGCACGATCCTCGGGCTGCGCGGAAGAATCTTCGCCGACATGGGCGCCTACGCACGCACCACCGGCGGTATCGTGCCGGCGAAGGCCGCCTCGTTCCTGCCCGGCCCCTACGACATCGCGCACTACACCTGCGATGTCAACGCGGTGATGACGCACAAGACGCCATCCGGCACCTTTCGCGGGCCCGGGCGCTACGAGGCCAACTTCTTTCGCGAACGGCTGATCGACATGATGGCCGCCGACCTCGGGCTCGACGCCGCCGCGGTGCGCCTGCGCAACCTGATCCGCCCCGAGCAGATGCCCTATCGGATCGGCGCGCTGGTGCCCTACGAGGGGTCCGGCGAATACGACAGCGGCGACTACCCGTTCGTGTTGCAACATGCGCTGGACAAGATCGACTATGCCGGCCTGTCGAGCCTGCGCGGCAAGCAGATCGACGGCCGGTGGCATGGCGTGGGCATCGCGTGCTTCGTCGACAGCAGCGGCGCCGGCCCGGCCGAATACGCCCGGCTGCAGATCCACTCACCGACCGACGTGCACCTTTTCACCGGCGCGTCGAGCAGTGGGCAGGGCCACGAGACCTCGTTCGCGCAGATCCTGGCCGACGAGATCGGCTTGGACTGCGCCGCGATCCAGGTCTTCCACGGCTCGACCACCGGTGTGGCGCGCGGCTTCGGCACTTATCACGGGCGCGGCATGGTGATGGGCGGCAGCGCCGTCAAGCGGGTCGGTGAAGCGTTTGTCTCGCAGCTGCTGGCCGAGGCAGCGCAACGCAGCGGACTGGCGCTCGGGGATCTGGCCTACCGGCGCGGCAGCGTGTCGAGCCGGCACACCGGCGAGACGATCGTCTCGGTCGAGCAGCTTTGCGAAGCGACGGGACGCGGCGACACGGCCGCAGCGTGCCTTCTGCAAGCCGACGGGCACTTCGCGCAAACGGTCTGCACCTTCGAGTACGGAACGCAGATCGCCCACGTCGCGATCGACGCGGAAACGTCGACCCTCGAGGTCGTCCGCATCGTCACCGTCGAGGACTGCGGCAACGTCATCAACCCGTTGATCGTCCACGGGCAAGTGATCGGCGCGACGGTGCAGGGGCTGGGCGGCACCCTGCTCGAGGAGTTTGTCTACGACGACTCCGGCCAGATGATGTGCGGCAGCTTCGCCGACTACCTGCTGCCCACCAGCACCGATTTCCCGAATGTCGAGGCCTACAGCCTGAACCGGGCGCCTTCGTCGCTGAACCCGCTAGGCGCCAAAGGCGTCGGCGAGGGTGGCATCGAAGGCGTCGGCGGGGCCATCGCCAATGCGGTGGCCGATGCCTTGCAATCGTTTGGCGTCAAGGTGGTCTCGCTGCCGTTGTCGCCGAACAACCTCTCCCGCCTGATCCGCGAAGCGCGTGAGCCGGCGGCGCCCTGAAGGGCGCAGCCGGCAGCAGCCCGCCGACCTGCAGCGTCAGATCACTTGGCGTCGAGCAGGCTGTTGGTGAAGTAGGTGGCTGTGGGCTTGGGCGCGTCGATCTCGCCGGTCGCCTTGAGCATCGCCAGCGCGTCGCCCACCACCTTTTCATCGATCCAGCCGACCGGATGGCCGGGCGTGGCGGGTATCGCGTCGGCGGTCGCCTTGACCTGCGCGGTGACCGCCGAGGCGCTCGGGTGGCCCGACCAGTTCTTCATCATCATCTTGGCCGCTTCGGACGAATCCTTCTTCATCTCGACCACACCATCGCCCACCGCCTTCAGCAGCTTGCTCAGGGTCTGCGGCTTTTTCGCGATGACCGCATCGCTGCTGACCAGCGCCATGCCGGGAATGGCCAGGCCGTTCTTGTCCATCTCGAGCACGATGAACTTGGTGCCCTGCGTCTCTTCGAGGATCGGCAGGTCGTTGGTCTGGTAGACGCTGACGACATCGACCTTGCGCTGAATGAACTGCGGCACACGCGACTGCGCGTTCACTTGAACGCGCTTGACCTTGCCGCAATCGACCCCATTGGCCTTGCAGAAAGAGTCGAGGTAGGTGGTGCCGGTCTCGCCGATGGCGGTGGCGATCGACTTGCCTTCCAGATCCTTGGGGGTGCGCACGGCGTTGTCCGGCCACGAGATCAGCGCCACCGGGGTCTTCGGGTGGTACAGCGCGATCAGCTTGATCGGCATCCCCTTGCTGATCGCCGTCAACGCGAACACGCCCGGCAGCAGTACCGCATCTTCCTGGCCCTGCAACAGGGCGCCGAGCGCCGCCGGCGCGCCCGCGCCTTCGCCCAGACGAACCGTCAGGCCTTCGCGTGCGTAGTAACCTTTTTCCTGCGCGACATACATCGGCGCATACTCGCCTTTCAGTTTCCAGCTGAAACGGACGTTGACCTGCTCCTGAGAAAATGCAGTGCCGGTGGTTGCGCCGAATACTGCCGCACCAACCACCGCAGAGGCAACCAATCTAGCGATATTTCGAACCGTAGCCATAATATGAATCTCCAGTGACAAGGGATTTCAATGGGCAGTCATCGCATGCACCGGCCCGCCCGCCAACCGCGCGCCGCCGTACTGCGCGCGTTGTCGACGCTTCCAGTTTCATCGAGCATGATCACTTAGTGTGATCACAGACGGAGAGGCTGTCAAGCGCTTTCGGCATTCGAAAGAGCCGGGGAAACCCGGTGGAGCGAGAGGTTTCGCGCTGCCGCAATGCTCGCGCCATCCCCTTGGTAGTAACAGATTTTGCGATTCCCGGCGGCACGACCGCTCGGCGCAGCAGTGTCACGGCCGCTGGGGTCGCGTGACGGACCAGGACGGTGCTCACGGCTTGACATCGCACCTCGCTGTGATCACAATCACTCACGATGTGTTGGCTGATGCCATGGCCTGCGGGGCGCTTGCCGCTTCGTCGATTTTTCGCGCCGGTTCCGAGTATTTTGGAGATACCCGTCAAACTGGGCCGCCCCTGACCACCGACCACGAATAAGCGCGACATTTCATCGGGATCAGCAGGAGAGACGGTTATGGTATTGGCGTCCAGTCAGAATGAGTTCAGCTCAATACAACGTGGCCCCGGGTCTGCCAAATCGGAGATAAGGTCGGCCGACGAACATCCGAAGCCGCGGCGCGGCGAACTGCAGGATCGCGTCGCGCAGCAATTGCGCCGCTCGCTGATGGTCGGGCAGATCGTGCCCGGCCAGCCGCTGTCATTGCGGCAACTGGCCCAGCAGCTGGGCACCAGCCCGATGCCGGTGCGCGAGGTCATCAGCCAGCTCACGGCGGCCGGCGTGCTCGAAGCGCTGCCCAACCGATCGGTGATGGTGGCGCGCATGACGCCGTCGCGCTTCATCGAGTTGACGCGCGTGCGCACGGCCCTCGAAGGCATGGCGGCCGAGATGGCCTGCGAACGCGTGACGCCGCAATTGATTGCCCAACTGGAAAAGCTCGACGCCCAGCTGCACAAGGCCATCGAACGCCGCGACATCCTGGGCTGCCTGTCGTACAACCAAGCGTTCCACTTCGCGCTTTACGCGGCGTCGCAGTCGGAAATCCTGCCCGGGCTGATCGAGGCGCTGTGGCTGCGCGCCGGGCCCTTCATGTACTTCTCGCTGACCAACCCGACCATGCAATGGGACGCGTCGGGCCACGCCGACATCCTCGAGTCGCTGCGCAACGGAAAGGCGGCCGCGACGCGCCGCGCGATCGAGCACGACATTGCCGTGACCGCCAAGAACCTGCTGAAGAAGTCGAGCGCGTTTCGCGGCAACCTGGGCCCATTGACCACATTGCACACCGAGTGACTTTTTTTCAAGGACCCGACT
>JBDSBD010000151.1:0-3647 GCA_039921765.1 Burkholderiaceae bacterium | reverse complement strand
CCAGATCCTGGTTGCGCAGCACGCGCCGTCCGATGAACTTCGGCTTCGGCGCGGCGTAGTTCGCCCAGTCGATCTTCGTCTTGTTGGCGCGCGCTTCGCTAAGCGTGACCAGCGGTGTGGCCTTCTTGTTGGCATGCTGGGTGCGCACGCGCTCATAGTCGGCGTTCACCTCGGCAATGAAGGCCGTGGCGCGCTCGTCACTCAGCAGATCGCTGCACACGCTGACCGAGCGGCTCGCGTCGGGCACATAGACCACCGGGCCATCGTAGTGCGGCGAGATCTTCACGGCGGTGTGCACGCGGCTGCAGGTTGCACCGCCGATCAGCAGCGGGATGTTCCTGAGGCGGAAGTAGTCGTCGCGCTGCATCTCGCCCGCCACGTACTGCATCTCCTCCAGGCTGGGCGTGATCAGGCCGGACACGCCCACGATGTCGGCGCCCTCGACCTTGGCGCGCGCCAGCAGATCCTGGCACGGCACCATCACGCCCAGGTTGATGACCTCGAAGTTGTTGCACTGGAGCACCACGGTGACGATGTTCTTGCCGATGTCGTGCACGTCGCCTTTCACCGTGGCGATGACGATCTTGCCCTTGGCGCGCACCTCGCCGCCGGCCTCGACCATCGCGGCCTTCTCGGCCTCGATGTAGGGCAGCAGGTGCGCAACCGCATGCTTCATCACGCGCGCGCTCTTCACCACCTGCGGCAGTAACATCTTGCCCTGGCCGAACAGATCGCCGACGATGTTCATGCCGTCCATCAGCGGGCCTTCGATGACATTCAACGGGCGCCCACCGCCGGCGCGGATGGCCTGCCAGGCTTCCTCGGTGTCGGCCACGATGAAGTCGGTGATGCCGTGCACCAGCGCGTGGCTGAGGCGCTCGTCGACCGTGCGCGGCGCCTCCGGCGTGCCGCGCCAGGCCAGGCGCGTGCTCTCGTCCTTGGACGCCCCTTTGGCGTTCTCGGCCACTTCGAGCAGGCGCTCGCCGGCATCACTGCGCCGATTCAGCACCACGTCCTCGACACGTTCGCGCAGCCCCGGCTCGAGGTCGTCGTACACGCCCACCATGCCGGCGTTGACGATGCCCATGTCCATGCCGGCCTGGCTCGCGTGATACAGGAACACGGTGTGAATGGCCTCGCGCACCGGGTCGTTGCCGCGGAAGCTGAAGGACACGTTGCTGACGCCGCCCGAGACCTTGGCGCCCGGCAGGTTCTGCTTGATCCAGCGCGTCGCGTTGATGAAGTCGACCGCGTAGTTGTTGTGCTCCTCGATGCCGGTGGCGATTGCGAAGATGTTCGGGTCGAAGATGATGTCCTCGGGGTCGAAGCCGACTTCGTCGACGAGGATGCGGTAGGCGCGCGCGCAGATCTGGGTCTTGCGCTCGTAGGTATCAGCCTGGCCCTGCTCGTCGAACGCCATCACCACGGCCGCGGCGCCGTAGCGCCGCACCAGCTTGGCCTGGTGCTTGAACGCCTCCAGACCTTCCTTCATCGAGATCGAGTTGACGATGCCCTTGCCCTGGATGCACTTCAGGCCGGCCTCGATCACCTCCCACTTCGAGCTGTCCACCATGATCGGCACGCGCGCGATCTCGGGCTCGCCGGCAACGAGGTTCAGGAAGCGCACCATCGCGGCCTTGCTGTCGAGCATGGCCTCGTCCATGTTGACGTCGAGCACCTGCGCGCCATTCTCGACCTGCTGGCGCGCAACCGACAGCGCCTGCTCGAACTGGCCGTTCAGGATCATGCGGGCGAACGCCTTCGAGCCGGTGACGTTGGTGCGTTCCCCGACGTTGACGAACAGCGACTCGCGCCCGATCAACACCGGTTCGAGGCCGGAGAGCTTCATCGGAGGAACGGCGGGAAGGGTTTCGGTGGTCATCGCGGGCACTTTCACGGGCGGCCCGCGTACTCACCGCGAACCGTTCAGGTCGGGTGAGCGCCGTTGAAACCGCGGCTGCGCTATTGGCGCGGCCGGGTGCCCAAGCCTGGCAGCCAGATCAGCAGATCGGCCGTCGCAACGCTCCTTGGGGCGCTCAGATTGTACGGAGGTTCGAAAAGCCTTCTGCGCTCCGGCCGCTCGGATCTGCCAGTCCCGCGCCAGGCCTGCGCTCGCTCAGCTCGCCAGCTCCAGCTCCCCGAACAGCGCGCCGCGGTGTCCGCAGCGCGGCTGGTAACGACCGACTCGTTTAGCGATCTCTGCGATGTGCGCCGGGGTCGTGCCGCAGCAGCCGCCAGCGATGTTGAGGAAGCCCGCCTGCGCAAACTCGGCGAGCAGGCTGCCGGTGATCTCGGGGGTCTCGTCAAAGCCCGTGTCGCTCATTGGATTGGGCAGCCCGGCATTCGGGTAGCAGCTCACGAAGGTGCTGCCGGCCACCCGCGCCAGCTCCTCGATGTAGGGCCGCATCAGGGTCGCGCCGAGGGCGCAGTTCAGGCCGATCGCGAGCGGCCGGGCATGGCGCACGCTGTGCCAGAACGCACTCACGGTCTGGCCCGACAGGATGCGCCCCGATGCGTCGGTCACGGTGCCCGAGATGATCACCGGGAGCCGCTCGCCGGTTTCTTCCATCAGTTCGTCGAGCGCAAAGATCGCGGCCTTGGCGTTGAGCGTGTCGAAGATGGTCTCGACCAGGAACAGGTCGCAGCCACCTTCGAGCAGTCCGCTGGCCTGCTCGTGGTAGGCGGCGCGCAGCTCATCGAAGGTGACGTTGCGCGCCGCGGCGTCGTTGACGTCGGGGCTGATGCTCGCGGTGCGCGGCGTGGGCCCGAGCGCGCCGGCCACGAAGCGTGGTTTGTCGGCGCTTGTGAACTTGGCACAGGCCTCGCGCGCCAGCGCGGCGCCGGCCACGTTCAGATCACGCGCCACGTCGCTCAGTCCGTAGTCTTCCTGCGCGATGCGGGTCGCGCCGAAGGTGTTGGTCTCGACGATGTCGGCGCCGGCCATCAGATACTGCTCGTGGATCTCGCGGATCACATCTGGGCGGGTGAGCTGCAGCAACTCGTTGTTGCCCTTCAGATCCTTGGCGTGATCCTTGAAGCGCTCGCCTCGGAAATCGGCCTCCATGAGCTTGCGTTGCTGGATCATCGTACCCATCGCGCCATCGAGGATGACGATGCGATCGCGCAAAATCTCGGGCAACCGGGCCCCACGGGTGTAGTTCGGCGTGTTCATCCGGCCATTGTAGAAAGCCTGCCTCTTTCACACGTTCACGCTTCTCGACCCCCTGCACCTTCCTCATGAAACACCTGGAACCCAAGGCCGCATCGGCCTATCTGCAGGCCCACCCCGGCGCGCTCTTCGTCGATGTGCGCATGGAGGTCGAATACCTTTACGTCGGCCACCCGCCGGGCGTGGTCCACATCGCGTGGTACGAATACCCCGAGTTGCGCGCCGATCCGCAGCGTTTTGCGGCACAGGTGCTGCGCGAAGCCGGCGACCCGCTGCGCCCGGTGGTCCTGCTGTGCCGCTCGGGCAAGCGCACCGTCCACGCCGGCGCCGCCCTCGAGGCCGCAGGCTTTACCGAGGTCGTCAACGTCCTGCACGGCTTCGAGGGCGAACTCGACGAGCATTTCCAGCGCGGTCGTCTGAACGGCTGGCGCCATGACGAGCTGCCCTGGGAGCAGATGTAGAGGCCGACGCGCGGACG
>JBDSBD010000150.1:0-5598 GCA_039921765.1 Burkholderiaceae bacterium | reverse complement strand
GCCGGCGACTCGGCGCATGGTGTGTCGCCGTTCGGCGCGCGCGGCGCCAACTCCGGCGTGCAGGATGCCGAGAACCTGGGCTGGAAGCTTGCGCTCGTGGTGCAGGGTCGGGCGGACGCCTCGCTGCTGGAGAGCTACGCGCACGAACGCGAGTACGCGGCCGACGAGAACATTCTGAACAGCACGCGCTCGACCGACTTCATCACGCCCAAGAGCGAAGCGAGCCGGCTGTTCCGCGACGCGGTGCTCGAGCTCTCGCGCGACTTTGCCTTCGCGCGCCGCATCGTCAACAGCGGGCGCCTGTCGGTGCCGACGACCTTGTCCGGATCGACCCTGAACACGCCCGATACCGACGCGTTCGACGGCGCCATGGGCCCCGGCGCGGTGGCCGCCGATGCCCCGCTGCAGCGCGCCGACGGTACGCCAACGTGGCTGTTGCGCGGACTCGGCTCCGGCTTCACCCTGCTGGTGTTCGGTGATGTCCCGCGGTGGGCCCGTGCGCTGCCGCTCCAGTGCGTGGGCATCGACGGCGCCGCCAACGCATCGGGCAACGGTGTTGCCGATGGCTTGCGTGATGCCCAAGGCCTTGCGGCGCGCCGCTACGCCGCCCAGGCCGGCACCGCGTACCTGATCCGGCCCGATCGGCACGTGTGCGCACGCTGGCGCGCGCCAACCGAGGCGGGGGTGCGCGCCGCGCTCGCGCGCGCCGGGCTGCGGGCGTGAGGCCCGACACATGGCTGACGAGACAGGCAGATGATGCTGAACACCGAACCCCACCTCGAATCTCCCGATGATTTCTATGAAGCGCTGATCGACGCGCACCGCGACCTTGATGCCGCCCAGAGCCAGATGCTCAACGCCAAGCTGGTGCTGCTGCTGGCCAACCACATCGGTACGTTGGCGGTGCTGAAGGAAGCGCTGGCAGCAGCGCGCGCCAGCATGCGCTCGCAAGACGTGGCCACTTCCTGAAACGATCCGGGCCGAAACGATCGCTGAGCCGATCCCGACGCACCCCGATGGACCTGAGCATGAACGAACTTCAGTACCTGAACGGCTTTGGCAACCAGCACGCCAGCGAGGCGCTGCCCGGTGCGTTGCCCGTCGGACGCAACAGCCCGCAGCGCGTCGCCCACGGCCTGTATGCCGAGCTGCTGTCGGGCACCGCCTTCACCGCGCCGCGCGTGGACAACCTGCGCAGCTGGCTCTACCGGCGCCGGCCGTCGGTGCAGGCGGGCGGCTACGCGCCGCTTGCGCACACCTGGCTCAAGACCGGCGCGCGCGACGGCGTTGCAGCACCGCCCGACCCGATGCGCTGGAGCCCGGTGGCGATTCCCGATGCGGCGGCCGAGTCACTCGACTTCATCGACGGCATGCGCACGCTCGTGGTCAACGGCGATGACGCGGCCCAGACCGGCATGGCTGCGCACCTGGTGCTGGCGAACCGTTCGATGGATCGGCGCGCCTTCGTCAACGCCGATGGCGAGATGCTGATCGTGCCGCAGCAGGGTCGCCTGAAGATCACCACCGAGTTCGGTGTACTCGACGTGGCTCCTGGCCAGGTGGCGCTGTTGCCGCGCGGCATGGCTTTCAAGGTGGCGCTGCCTGATGGCGTGGCGCGTGCCTATGTTTGCGAGAACTACGGTGCGGCGTTCCGGTTGCCCGAGCTCGGCCCGATCGGCTCGAACGGGCTGGCCAACGCACGCGACTTTCAGGCTCCTGTGGCGGCGTTCGAGGCCGATGCGGCCGGGGCGGGTGGCTACGAGCTGGTGAAGAAGTACGGCGGCGCGCTGTGGCGCGCTCAGACGAAGTCCACGCCGTTCGATGTGGTCGCGTGGCACGGCAACCTGGTGCCGTATCGCTACGACACCGCACACTTCATGACGATCGGCTCGATCAGCTTCGACCATCCCGACCCGTCGATCTTCACCGTGCTCACCAGCCCCAGCGACACGCCCGGCACCGCCAATTGCGACTTCGTGATCTTCCCGCCGCGCTGGCTCGTTGCCGAGGATACCTTTCGTCCACCCTGGTACCACCGCAACGTGATGAGCGAGTTCATGGGGCTCGTGCATGGTCAGTACGACGCCAAGCCCGAAGGTTTCAAGCCGGGCGGCGCAAGCCTGCACAACTCGATGGTGCCGCACGGGCCCGACGCCGACGCGTTCGAGAAGGCCTCCGGCGCGCGGCTGGCGCCGCACAAGCTCGACGCCACGCTGGCCTTCATGTTCGAGAGCCGTTGGCGCTTTTATCCGACCCCGTACGCCATGAGCAACGGCGCGCTCGATCCGCACTATGCCGAATGCTGGGCTGGTCTCGGCGACGCGGCAGCCACCGGAGCCCACCCATGATCGACGCCACCCACGACCCCGCGCTGCGCAGCTGGGTTGCCTCGGCCAACCTGCCGGAGTGCGACTTCCCGATCCAGAACCTGCCGCTCGGGCGCTTTCGGCGCCGCTCTTCCAATGCAGGCCGCGCGGACGCCACAGGCGATGCCGGCGCCGGTGCCGGCGAGCCGTACCGCATCGGCGTGGCGATCGGCGACCAGGTGCTGGACCTCAAGCTCGCGCGCGGCCAATGCCCTTGGCGCGCCGAGATCGATGCGCTGCTGCAGCCGCTTGCCGAGGGCGACCTGAATCGCTTCATGGCGCTCGGCGTCGAGGCGCGTCGCAGCCTGCGCCAGGCCCTGTCCGCGGCGCTGTGTGAGGGCAGCGACCAGGGTCCGTTCCTCGAGCTGTGTCTGGTGCCGCAGGCCGAGGCCGTGCTGACGCTGCCGTGCGCGATCCGTGACTACACGGATTTCTACACCGGCATTCATCACGCGACGGCGGTTGGCAAGCTGTTTCGCCCCGACGCGCCGCTGTTGCCCAACTACAAGTGGGTGCCGATCGGCTACCACGGGCGCACCTCGTCGATCGTCGCCAGTGGCACGAGCTTCGTGCGGCCTGCGGGGCAGACCCGGGGATCGGGCGAAGTGCCGGCGTTCGGGCCGTGCCAGCGGCTCGACTACGAGCTCGAACTCGGTGCACTGATAGCCGCCGGCAATGCGCTCGGCGAACCCGTTGCCATGGCGCGGGCAGAAGACCAGCTCTTTGGCCTGGTGCTGCTCAACGACTGGTCGGCACGCGACCTGCAGGCCTGGGAGTACCAGCCGCTCGGCCCGTTCCTGGCGAAGAACTTTGCCACCACGATCTCGCCATGGGTCGTGACGATGGAGGCACTCGCGCCTTATCGCGCGGCGTTTGCCCGGCCCGCGGGCGACCCCCAGCCACTGCCCTATCTCGACAGTGCGTTCAACCGCGCGTCGGGTGCCATCGATATCACGCTCGAGGTCTGGCTGCGCACGCCGGCGATGCAGGCCGCGGGCGAGGCCGCCGTGCGGCTGATGCAATCGAACTTTCGCGACGCCTACTGGACGCTCGCGCAGCTGGTTGCGCACCACACGGTGGGTGGCTGCAACCTGCAAAGTGGCGACCTGCTCGGCACCGGCACGCAGTCCGGCCCGCTCGAAGGCCAGGGTGGCTCGTTGCTCGAACTCTCGAAGGGCGGCAAGCAGCCGTTCACGTTGGCCAACGGCGAGACGCGCACCTTCTTGCAGGACGGTGACACCGTGATCCTGCGCGCGTTCTGCGCGCGCGAGGGCCGGGCGCGCATCGGCTTCGGAGACTGCGCGGGCACCGTGCAAGGCGCACCCACACTGGCGTCAACCCGCTAGCGCGCGCCGGTCCTGCAGCCCGGGTGCGCCTTCCGTTCAGGCAGCGCGGGCGTGCGCCGCGGCGTGCGCGACCGCGACGGCCGTCATGTTGACAACGCGGCGCACCGTTGCGGAGGGCGTGACGATGTGCACCGGCGCGTTCACGCCGAGCAGGATCGGGCCGACCGTGACGCCGTGGCCGCTGGTGATCTTCAACACGTTGAACAGGATGTTGGCCGAGTCCAGGTTGGGCAGCACCAGCAGGTTGGCGCTGCCCGAGAGTGTGGAGTCGGGCATCAGCACGCGGCGCAGGTCTTCGTCGAAGGCGACGTCGCCGTGCATCTCGCCATCGGCCGGCACCTCGGGCATGCGCTGCACGAACAGGTCGCGCGCGCGCCGCATCTTCAGCGCCGAGGGCCGCCGGCTGCTGCCGAACGCCGAGTGCGACAGGAACGCAACGCGCGGATCGAGCCCGAAGTAGCGCACCGCCTCGGCGGCCATCGCCGCAATGTCGCACAACTGCTCCGCGCTCGGGTCGTCGTTGACGTAGGCATCGGTGACGAACAGCGTCTGGCTCGGCAGCATCAGCGCGTTCAGCGCCGCGAAGGTCTGCGCCCCGGGGCGCAGACCGATCACCTCGCGCACGTGGTCGAGATGCGAATCGAAGCGCCCGACCAGCCCGCACAGCATCGCGTCGGCGTCGTCCAGATGCACCATCAATGCGCCGATCGTCGTGTTCGAGCGCCGCACTGCTGCCTTGGCCATCTCGGGCGTCACGCCATCACGAGCATTCAGATGGAAATAGGCTTCCCAGTATTGGCGGAAGCGCACGTCGTCCTCGGGATTCACGACTTCGAAGTCGCGCCCGGCCCGTATGCGCAGCCCGGCACGTTCGATGCGCGCGTCGATCACTGCGGGCCGGCCGATCAGGATCGGCCGCACCAGTTGCTCATCGAGCGCGATCTGGACCGCGCGCAGCACACGCTCCTCTTCCCCCTCGGCGTAGGCCACGCGCTTCGGGTTGGCGCGTGCAGCGCCGAACACCGGACGCATGAACATGCCGGTGTGGGTGATGAAGCGCGTGAGCGACTGGCGGTACGCGTCCATGTCGGCGATCGGCCGGGTTGCCACGCCCGAGTCCTGCGCCGCCTTCGCCACCGCCGGCGCGATGCGCAGGATCAGGCGCGCATCGAACGGCGTCGGGATGATGTAGTCGGGCCCGAAACGCAACTCACGCCCGGCGTAGGCGGCCGCCACCTCGGCACTGATCTCGGCCTTGGCCAGGTCGGCGATCTCGCGCACGCAGGCCACCTTCATGGCCTCGGTGATGGAAGTCGCACCACTGTCGAGCGCGCCGCGGAAGATGTACGGAAAACACAGGACGTTGTTGACCTGGTTGGGGTAATCCGAGCGGCCGGTCGCGATGATGCAGTCGGGCCGCACCTGCTTGGCGAGCTCCGGGCGAATCTCGGGTTCGGGGTTGGCGAGCGCGAGGATGATGGGCTGGCGTGCCATCGACCTGACCATGTCCTGCGTGACCGCGCCCGCCGCCGAGCAGCCGAGCAACACGTCGGCACCGATCATCACGTCGGCCAGCGTGCGCGCCGAGGTCTGTTGCACGTAGCGCTGTTTGGAAGCGTCGAGCTTGTCCGCGCGGCGGTCGTGGAGCACGCCCTTGGAGTCGCACATGAAGACGTTGGCGCGCGCCACCCCCAGCTCGACCATCAGGTCGACACAGGCAATTGCTGCGGCGCCGGCGCCCGACACCGCAACCTTCACCTCGCCGATCTGCTTGCCGACCAGTTCCAGGCCGTTCAGCAGCGCCGCGCTCGAGATGATCGCGGTGCCGTGCTGGTCGTCGTGGAAGACCGGAATCTTCATGCGCTCGCGCAGCTTCTTCTCGATGT
>JBDSBD010000149.1:0-2969 GCA_039921765.1 Burkholderiaceae bacterium | reverse complement strand
GGCTGCCACGCCAAGGTGGCGCGCCAGTTCGTGCTCTTCATCGACCCACCGATGGTCAACCTGGCACGCTCGAGCGCGCCCGGCGCAGCCCTGCCGGAGCAGCGGGTTGATTCGCAGATCGCTCCGTTGGTGGCGATCGTGCAGCCGGCGCCACGCGCCAGGCCGGTGCCGCGCGCTCCGCGCCAGCGCACCGCCGCCGTGACCGGCGAGACGGACCGCGGCGGATCGGCGAGTGACGCGGCAGCGGATCGGCCGCCACCGAGCCCCAAGCGCAGCACGCGCCGTCGCGCCGCGCCCGCCCCCAAGGCGCCCACCACCGGTCCACGGCTGCAGCTCGAAGCGGCGCCGCTCGTGGTGGCGTCGGCGGCGTCCGCCTCCGCACCGACCGTCGCGTCCGCCGCCGCCGTGCCCGCGTCGACGCCCAAGTCGGATGAGGCCACCGAACAGCAGGCCCGCGAACGCATCCAGGCTCTGGAGGACGGGCTGGCACGCCTGCGCGCCGATGCGAAGGCCACTCAACAAACCCTGGTGGCGCTGCAGGCTCGCTTGCGTGAGGCGGAGTCACGCCAAGATGCAAACCCATGGGTCTATGCGTTGGCCGGCCTGTCGGCCTTGCTCGCACTGGTGGTGGTGGGACTCTGGTGGCGTCAGCGGCACGGTCGAGGCACAGCCCAATGGTGGCTGGCGTCGCCGGGAGCCGGCGCCGATATCCCTCAGGCGCGAGGCGGGCCAGCCCCCGATCTGGCGGCCGTGCCGCTTGTGCCCGCTCCCGATCCGGCAAACGGGTTTGCCGTGGCGCTCGACCCCGAGCCGTTGACAGCACGCACGGACATCCTGCCACGGCAAGCGGCACATTCGGTGACCACGCGAGCCGCCGAGCCGGCGCGCGAGTTGTCGATCGAAGAACTCATCGACCTCGAACAACAGGCCGAGTTCTTCGTGGTCCTGGGTCAGGACGAGGCGGCGATCGATCTGCTGATGGGGCACGTGCGCAGCGATGGCGGAAGCAGCCCGCTGCCCTACCTGAAGCTGCTCGAGATCTACAAGCGGCGGGGTGAGCTCGATGCCTACGAGCGCATCCGCGAGCGCTTCAACCGGCGCTTCAACGCCTACGCGCCCGAGTGGGACGCCGACCTGCAGCAAGGGCGCGCGCTGGCCGACTACCCGGAGATCACGCAGCAACTGCAGCGGCTCTGGGCCCAGCCCGAACCCGCGATGCAGGCCCTGGACGCCTTCTTGTTCCGTCGCAACAAGTCCGACGCCACGTTCGAGTTGCCTGCGTATCGCGAACTCCTGTTCCTGTACTCGGTTGCGCGCGATCTGGCCGAGCATGGCGCGGCCGGCCCCGACGGTCACGTGGATCTGCTGTTGCCGTTGGGTGAGGGCTCGTTCGCCGCGTCCATCTCGCATCCGATGGAAGTCACGCGCACGGACTTTGCAGGTGCCCACCTCGCGACCCAGCCGCTCGATCTGGATGTTTCGTACGCGCCCATGCCTTCGGCGAGCGCTGAAGAAACCGCGCCCGCGGCGCTGCGGCATGCCAGCGGTTTCCATTTCGCCGATGCGTCGGGCTTCGTGGACCTCGATGTGGCGCCGGGCAAGCCGTCAGGACCTGGCGAGCGCTGAGGGCACGGGACGCGCCGTGGCCGTGGCGGCGTCAAGACCCGTCGGCGCGCACTTCGCGGGCAACTGTCGGGTGATCTCGCAGGCTCACATCCGGGCGAGTCGTTCCAGCGCGAGGTTCAGCGTTTCATCCTTCTTCGCAAAGCACAACCGTGCCATGTGCTGCTCGAAATTGCCCTGGTAGAACGCCGAGAGCGGAATTGCCGCGACACCCATCTCACGCGTGAGCCAGCGGCAGAAATCCTCCTCGCCCAGATCGCTGACGGCCGAGTAGTCCACGCACTGGAAAAAACTTCCCGCACTGGGCATCGGCCGCAGCTTCGTGGCCGCCAGGCCGGCACGGAACAGATCGCGCTTGCGCTGGTAGAAGGCCGGCAGTTCGAGATGGTGCGAGGCCTCCACCATGTAGCTGGCCAGGCCGTGCTGCATCGGCGTGTTGACGGTGAACACATTGAACTGATGCACCTTGCGGAATTCGGCCATCAGCGCGGCCGGCGCCGCCGCGTAGCCGACCTTCCAGCCGGTCACGTGGTAGGTCTTGCCGAAGCTCGAGACGACCACGCTGCGTTGTGCCAGCTCGGGAAACCGCGCGGCACTCTGATGCGCCTGGCCGTCGAACACCATGTGCTCATAGACCTCGTCGGAGATCACGACGATGTCGGTATCGTGCAGCAGCGCTTCCAGGCGCCGCATGTGGTCCGCGGACCAGATCGTGCCGCTCGGGTTGTGCGGCGTGTTGACGAGGATCGCCCGCGTGCGCGGCGTGATGGCGCTCGCGATCCTGTCGAAGTCGGGCTCGAAACTGCCCGGCGTGAGCGCGACGTGCACCGCGCTCGCACCAGCCAGTTCGATGTTGGGCCCGTAGCTGTCGTAGCAGGGGTCGAGCACGATCACCTCGTCGCCCGGGTGCACGAACGCGAGAATGGCCGTCAGGATCGCCTGGGTCGCGCCGGCGGTGATCGTGATCTCGCTTGCCGGGTCGTAGCGGTGGCCGTAGATCGATTCGATCTTCGCCGCGACCGCTTCGCGCAACGGCGCGACGCCGGCCATCGGCGGATACTGGTTCAATCCGGCGCGCATCGCGCCGTTCACCGCGTCGAGCAGGCGCGGATCGCATTCGAAATCCGGGAACCCCTGGCCCAGGTTGACCGCGCCGTGCTGCTGTGCCAGCGCCGACATCACCGTGAAGATGGTCGTTCCGACACGCGGCAGGCGGCTCGTGACGGCCGGCGCGACGCAGGCGATCCTGACTGCCATCCTCGCCATCGCGCATCCGGGCGACGAGGTGATCGTGCTTGACCCCAGCTACGACAGCTACGAACCCAACATCGCGCTGTGCGGCGCGC
>JBDSBD010000148.1:0-6288 GCA_039921765.1 Burkholderiaceae bacterium | reverse complement strand
AGCGCGCCATCGCGCCCCACCCGCTCCAGGCACACCGCCGCGTGGCCAGATCGAATAATCCCTACTGGGGAGCCCGAGGTCGCCTCCGTGCTCGCCGGACAGGCCGCCCTGCCTGGCGCGAACCTGCGGGCACGCGGACGCGTGGGCCACCGCCCTGCTGGTGGCCGGCCCCGGCGAAGGCCTCGCCATGGCGCAGCGCATGGGGCTGAAAGCGCAGCGTCTGCTGCGCCGTCCCGAAGGGCGGGTGGAGATGGGGCTGGGGCGGATCGGCGCCTCCAGCGCACCGCAAAGGCTTGCATCCACGACCGCGCAGCATGCCGGAAGCAGGCCATGCCAACAGAAAACTGCCTGGGCGACAGGCCCGACGGACCCGACGCTGAACGCTCTGCTGGCTCTGCCTGTGATCGATGGCGGCCACCCGGGCCGATTGCGCTGCTAGTCTTCGCCAACCGCACGCAGGACGGCCCCTTTGCCGCCGAAGCCGATGCCGTTCCGCCTGATCCATCGCACACCTGCCGCCGCCCTGTCGGCGAGCGGTCCTGTTGAATTCGTTCGCCGGAGCCATTCATGAGCATTCGCCATCTCGATCGGCTGTTCGAGCCGAAGTCCATCGCCGTTTTCGGCGCGTCGAACCGGGTCGGCAGCGTCGGCACGACCGTCTGGCGCAATCTGCACGCCGGCGAGTTCAACGGACCGATCTACGGCGTCAATCCGCGTCACGCCGATCTCGACGGCACCGCGCTGTACGCGCGGGCCGCCGATCTGCCGCTTGCGCCCGATCTCGCGGTGCTTTGCACACCACCGGCGACCGTCGCGGGCCTGATCGGGGAGCTCGGGCAACTGGGCACACGCGCCGCGATCGTCATGAGCGCAGGCCTCGATGCGTCGCAGAAGCAGGCCATGCTCGATGCCGCACGACCCCACCTTCTGCGCGTCCTCGGTCCCAACTGCATCGGCCTGCTGACCCCGCGCCTGGGCCTCAACGCCAGCTTCGCCCACACCGATGCGCTGCCCGGCGAAATCGCCTTCGTCTCGCAGTCGGGCGCGCTCGTCACCGCCGTGCTCGACTGGGCCAAGTCGCGGCGCATCGGCTTCTCGCACATGGTCTCGCTCGGCGACCGTGCCGACGTCGATTTCGGCGACCTGCTCGACCACCTGGCGAGCGACGGGCGCACCCGCTCGATCCTGCTCTACATCGAATCGATCGAGGAGCCGCGCAAGTTCATGTCGGATGCGCGCGCGGCCGCTCGCAACAAGCCGGTCATCGTGGTGAAAGCCGGGCGCGCCGGCAAAGGCCTGCAGGCCGCGGCGTCGCACACCGGCGCGCTGGCGGGCTCCGACGTCGTCTTCGAGGCGGCGATCCGGCGCGCCGGGATGCTGCGCGTCGACACCCTGCAGGACCTGTTCATGGCCGCCGAGACGCTGGCGCGGTTTCGGGGCAGCCGCGACGACGGCCTGACCGTGATGACCAACGGCGGCGGCGCCGGTGTGATGGCGGCCGATGCCGCAGCGTGGGCCGGCGTGCCGCTGCTCGACCTGAGCCCACAGGTGCGCGCCGCGCTCGACGCCTCCTTGCCGTCGACCTGGTCGCGAGCCAACCCGGTCGACATCATCGGCGATGCGCCAGTCGAGCGCTACACCCGAACCCTGCAGACCCTGCTCGCCGACCCGGCGAGCGGCACCGTGCTGTTCCTGCACGCGCCGACCGCGATCGTGCGCAGCGACGACATCGCCCGGGCCTGCGCACCGATCGCGCGCCACGCGGCCGGCCGACTGATGGCCTGCTGGCTCGGCGACGCCGCCGTGGTCGAAGCGCGGCGCCTCTTCGCAGACGCCGGCGTGGCAGGCTACGCCACCCCCGAGGAGGCGGTGCGCGCCTGGGCGATGCTTGCGACCTTTCGTCGCAATCAGGCTCTGTTGACCGAGGCCCCGACGGCGAGCGAAAACCGGCCGCCCGACATTGCAGCGGCGCGCGCGGTGATCAAGGCGACGCTGGCCTCGGGCCGCGAAATCCTCGACGAGGCCGAATCGAAAACGGTCCTGAAGGCCTACGGCATTCCGGTCGTGCAGACACTCGTGGTCGAGCCGTCAGCCGAGGCGGCGGTCGCAGCGGCGCGCGAGTGCGGCTATCCGGTCGCGCTGAAGGTCCTCTCGCCCGACATCAGCCACAAGTCCGATGTCGGCGGCGTGCACCTGGACCTGGGTGGCGACGACGGATTGCGCCAGGCCGTCGAACAGATGCTCGCCCGCGTGCGAGTGCAACGGCCGCAGGCGCGCATCGCCGGCTTCACGGTGCAGTCGATGGTGCGGCGCACGCATGCGCAGGAGCTGATCGTCGGCGCGAGCGTCGACCCGACGTTCGGTCCGGTGATCCTGTTCGGCCAGGGCGGCACCGCTGTCGAGGTGTTGGCAGACCGCGCTATCGCGTTGCCGCCGCTCAACCGCGTCCTCGCCCGAGACTTGATCTCGCGCACCCGCGTCGCGAAATTGCTCGCCGGCTACCGCGGCCACCCGCCGGCGCAGCTCGATGCGATCTGCGACGTGCTGATCGCGCTGTCGCAGATGCTCGCCGACCTGCCCGAGATCGCCGAGCTCGATATCAACCCGTTGTGGGCCGATCAGAACGGCGTGATCGCACTCGATGCCCGTCTGCGCGTGAGCCGGGCGCCCGGTTCGGGCACCGAGCGCTTCGCGATCCAGCCCTACCCGGCCCAGCTCGCCGAGACACTGGCGTGGGACGGGCGCGAGCTGCTTCTGCGCCCGATCCGGCCTGAGGACGAAGCCCGCCACCGTGCTTTCGCCGAAGGACTCGCGCCCGAAGACCTGCGCCTGCGCTTCTTCAGCATCCGTCGCGAACTGCCGCGCAGCGAACTCGCGCGGCTGGTGCAGATCGACTATGCGCGCGAGATGGCATTCGTTGCGCTGGCGACGAATGCCGAGGGTGCGACCGAAACGCTGGGCGTGGTGCGCGCGGTCACCGACCCCGACAATATCGAGGCCGAGTTTGCGATCATCCTGCGCTCCGATCTGAAGGGCCGCGGCCTCGGCCGCCTGATGCTCGACAAGATGATCCGCTACCTGCAGGGCCGCGCAACGCAGCGGCTCGTGTGCGATGTGATGCGTGAGAATCGGGCGATGCGCGAGCTCGTTCGCAGCAGAGGCTTCGAGCCCGATCGGGCGGCTTCGGATCCGGACTCGCTGCGCTTCGTGCTGGAGTTGGGCAGCGCGCCAGCGGGGCACGACGATCCCGAGCGGAACGTCCCGGTTTGACCTGCTCGGGACCCGGGCCTATGCTCGACCCGTCCGGTCAACAACTGAAGGTCTCCAATGTACGAACGGTTGCTGGTGGCTGTCGATGGTTCGGCCTTCGCCGAATCGATCCTCCCGTATGCGCTCGGCATCTGCCGCGCGGCGAGGTCGCAACTGACGCTGGTGCGCGTCACCGACGCGGAGGGCCAGCGTGCCGAGGCCTCGAGCTACATCGACGCGCTCGCCGCCGAACTGGGCGTTGAGGGTCGATGCATCAGCGCCGAGGGCGGTGTCGCGGCGGCCATCCTGGAGGAAGCCGCGCGCAAGCCCGGGACGCTGGTCGTCATGACCTCGCAAGGGCGATCGGGTGTGCTCGGGGTCGTTCTCGGCAGCGTCGCGATGAAGGTGCTGCGCGGCGGCCAATCGCCCGTTCTGGTCTATCGTCCGGACAAGCCTTCGGGCGGCCATCGGAGCGAGCCGATCGCGATCAAGAGGGTCATCGTCCCGATGGATGGCACACCCTTGTCCGAAACGGTGGGCGAACCGGCCGCCAAAGCGGCGCGTTGGCTGGGCGCCGAGCTGGTCGTGGTCAGCGTACTGGGCTCGAGCGCCCGGCCCGACGCCGACACCCGGACGGGGGACGTTCTCAGCTCCTCCTATGTTCGGTCGCGCGCCATGGCTCTGGGCAAGGAGCACGGGGTCGAAGCCGGCTGGGAAGTCCTTCACGGCGACGAACCGGAGCAGGCGATCGCAGACTATGTCGGCAACGACCGCGGCACGATGCTCGCAATGATCACGCGCGCCCATGCGGCACCGATCAGCGCGGCGCTGTTGGGCAGCGTCACAACCGGTTGCCTGCGCAAGGCAGGCGTGCCGATACTGGTCTGCTTGCCGTAAGGGATTGCCACGGATTTTCGTGCGAACGACGGTCCCGGCTTGCGGTTGGCGCAACGCAAGCCAGCGGGCGTTCGCTGACGCTGACCTTGACCGCCGTGCGAGAGAGACCCCCCGGTGACAGGAAAATCGCCGCTGAAGGCCGCTGAAGTCCGCTGACAGGTTGCTCGCGCCCCGCGCCACCCACTCCTGATCGGGATCGATGCGCCGGCGCCACTTGGCCGCCAGCGTCGGGCCGACCGATACCGACTCCACGAAGCCGACCATGCCGATCAACGAGGCCGGCACGACGCGTTGGCGCTACCGCGCGCAATCCATTTGTGGCCAGGTGGGCAGCGGCAGGCCGCGGGCTCGTGCCGACGAGATCCAAGCGCTGGCCACCCCTGCCCGGTGCTCGAGCCAGACCTGGTGCCGCGACGACCGCAGCAGCGACCCGACCCGGGTTGGTGGCCAGATCCTTCTTGGGCGTGGGCTTCCACAGGCGGGCGCCTGGGCAGCCCACGCAGAAATGGAAAACCCCGCCAACAGCTGCTTGCCGTTGGCGGGGTGATGCTCTTGACTTTGGTTGCGAGGGCAGGATTTGAACCTGCGACCTTTGGGTTATGAGCCCAACGAGCTACCAGACTGCTCCACCTCGCGACTGAGCCTGAGAGTATAGCAGATGCTCCGCGGCGTGCGCTGTTCAGAGCCCTGCAGAACTCAGGGTCTGAAGGAAGCGTGCGCTGTCCTGAAACCCGATCACGCGCGCCGGCATGACCTCGCGCCCTTGGGCGTCGAAGAACAGCGTGCCGGGCGGGCCGAAGAGCTGATAACGCCTGAGCAATTCTCGATCCTGAGGGTTGTTGGCGGTGACATCGGCCTTGAGCAACAAGGCGCCGGCGAGCTTGGCCCGCACCGACGCGTCGGTGAAGGTGTAGCGCTCCATTTCCTTGCACGAGACACACCAGTCGGCGTAGAAGTCGAGCATGACCGGGCGGCCGGCGGTGCGCAGCGCCTCGTCGAGTTCGCTCACACTGCGTACAGCGACAAATGCCGGGGCATTGGCCACCGCCGAGCCGCCCAGCCGCGCCGAAAGATGGGCGAGCGGCTGCAGCGGATCGGTGCCGCCCGACGAAGCTCCGATCAACTGCAACACACCGAATACCAGCAACACGGCGGCCAGCGTGCGCCGCCACAGACTGAGGGCAGGTTTCGTTCCAGCCTCGCCCCGGGCGGATGAGCCGATCAGCACGGCCACACCGACCGCCAGCACGCCCCAGAGCGCCAGCGCCAGCGCCGCCGGCAGCAGGGACTGGACAGTCCACAACGCGACGCCAAGTAAAAGCAGCCCGAAGAAGCGCTTGACCTCCTCCATCCAGGGACCCGCGCGCGGCAGCAGCGCGCCAGCCGATGCGCCCAGCACCAGCAGCGGAACGCTCATCCCCGCCGCCAGCGAGAACAACGCCGAGCCACCGAGCCAGGCGTCACGTGTCTGGCTCAGGTAGACGAGCGCGCCCGCCAGCGGCGCGGCAACGCAGGGGCTGACGATCAGTGCCGAGACGCCACCCATCGCAAACACCCCCGCCAGGCGCCCCGGTGGCAGGCGTTTCGAGGCCTGGGTCAGGCGGCCGGTGAAGGCAGAGGGCAACTGCAGCTCATAAGCACCAAACATCGACAGCGCGAGCGCCACCAGACCCAGCGCAAAGAGACTGAGCACCCAGGGGTTTTGCAGCATGGCGGCCAGCCCCTCGCCGGCCAGCCCGGCCGCCACGCCGAGCGCGGTATAGACCAGGGCCATGCCGAGGGCATAACTCGTGGCAAGCATCAGGCCGCGGCCGCGCGAGACCATCTCGCCCTGCCCGACGATGATCGACGAGAGGATCGGCAGCATGGGCAACACGCAAGGCGTGAGCGACAGCAGCAATCCGGCGACAAGGAACACGCCGACAACGGTCCAGAGCTTGCCGCTGCGCAGGGCGCCGTCGATCCCCGCGTCGTCGGCGGCGTAGGTCGTCGGTGCTGCGGCCGCACCGGCCGATGCGTTCGTCGCACCAAGAGAGACAGCCGCGAGGTTCTCGTTCGCTGTCATCACGCGCGCCGAGCCGTCTCCGCCGAAGCCCGCGAGCTTGACTTCGATACCGCGTTGCTGCGGTGGATAGCACAAGC
>JBDSBD010000147.1:0-4208 GCA_039921765.1 Burkholderiaceae bacterium | reverse complement strand
GTGCGGCGGCGGTCATCACCGGTGTTCTTGCGCAGCTCCAGGAACTCTTCGATGTCGAGGTGCCAGGTCTCCAGGTAGGCGCAGACCGCGCCCTTGCGCTTGCCGCCCTGATTGACCGCCACCGCGGTATCGTTCACGACCTTCAGAAACGGCACCACGCCCTGGCTCTTGCCGTTCGTGCCCTTGATGTGGCTGCCCAAGGCGCGCACATTGGTCCAGTCGTTGCCCAGCCCACCGGCGAACTTGGAGAGCAGCGCGTTCTCTTTCAAGGCCTCGTAAATTCCGTCCAGATCGTCGGCTACCGTGGTCAGGTAGCAGCTCGAGAGCTGCGAGCGGCGCGTGCCGGCGTTGAACAGTGTGGGCGTGCTGCTCATGAAATCGAAGCTGGAGAGCACTTCATAGAATTCGATCGCGCGCGCCTCGCGGTCGATCTCGCCGAGCGCCAGGCCCATCGCCACGCGCATGAAGAAGGCTTGCGGCAGCTCGATGCGCGCCTCGTCGATGTGCAGGAAATAGCGGTCGTACAAAGTCTGCAGCCCGAGGTAGTCGAACTGCAGGTCGCGCTCGGCCTTCAGCGCGGCGCCGAGCCGGACCAGATCGAACTGCAGCAGCTTCTCGTCCAGCAATTCGGCCTGCACGCCCTTCTTGATGAAGCCTGGAAAGTATTCGGCGTAGCGCGTGTGCATGTCGGCCTGCAATACCTCCTCGCCGAGAATCTCGCGGCGGATCGTGTGCAGCAACAGCCGCGCCGTGGCGCGGGTGTAGCCTGGATCCTTCTCGATCAAGGTGCGCGCCGCCAGAACCTGCGCCTTGTGGACCTCGTCGATCGGCACGCCGTCGTACAGGTTGCGGCGTGTCTCGGCCAGGATCGGCTCAGGCCGGACCTCGGCACCGAGGCCGGCACACGCCGCCTCGATCACCGTCTGCAGGCGCACCAGGTCGAGCGGCACACGCTGGCCGCGATCGATGACGGTGAGCACCGGTTCTGCCACAACCGCGGCCTGGACCTGCCGGGCGCGCTCTTGTGTGCGACGCTCGCGGTAGAGCACGTAGGCGCGCGCCACTTCGTGATGGCTGCCACGCATCAGGCCAAGCTCGACCTGATCCTGCACGTCCTCGATGTGAAAGGTACCGCCACCCGGGCGCGAACGCAGCAGCGCGCGCACCACCAGTTCGGTCAGGTCATCGACGGTCTCGCGCACGCTCGCCGAGGCCGCACCCTGTGTGCCGTGCACCGCGAGAAACGCCTTCATCAACGCGACCGCGATCTTGTTCGGCTCGAATGCCACCACCGCTCCGTTGCGGCGAATGATCTGGTAACCCTGGTAGACGGAGGCAACGCTGCTCGGCGTGGTTGGCTGTCGCGACGCGACGGGGGTGGGAGAGGTCGTGGCTGAAACTGCTTGCATGGGGGCCCTTTGGGTTGGGATGGATCGCTTGGGCGATCACGAAATAGGCGGCTTCGACGGGCCCTTCACGCGGCGAGGCGCGTGACGCGGGCGGATCGATCGAGCGGGTAGCGCAAGCTCATCGAAAGGCGGTGGGTGAGGTCGAAGCCGTGCTGAAACGGATGAAAGGAGGATAGCACGCGCGGACACTATATCTGGGGTCTCGCACCCCTTCAAGCACTAGATGTAGCGTATCTACCCTGATTCACGGCCGAGCGCTCAACCCTCGTTCCGACGCGTCCGGTGGCGCAGCGTGCAGCCCGAGCGCGCGGTCAACTCAGGCGTCGCCGCGCACCGATTCGGGAAAGCAGTGCACGGGCCAGCCGAGTGCCGCCATCAGGCGCGGCCACTCGAAGCCAGCACCTGGATCGTGCTTGCGCCCCGGCGCGACATGCTCATGCCCCGCCACCGCACGCAGCGGATAGTGCCGAGTCAGCACGCGGATCAGCCGCACCAATGCGCGGTACTGCGCCGGCTCGAAGGCGTCGCCCTCGAGCCCCTCGAGTTCGATGCCGAGCGAGAAGTCGTTGCAGTCAGCACGCCCGCGCCATTGCGACGCGCCCGCGTGCCAGGCGCGCTGCTCGCAGGACACAAACTGGAGCAGCTCACCATCGCGACGAATCAGGAAATGCGAGGACACACGCAGCCCGCGCATCTTCTCGAAGTACGGGTGCGCTTCCCAGTCGAGTCGGTTCGCGAACAGGCGCTCGATCGCGTCGCCTCCGTACTCACCCGGCGGCAGGCTGATCGAATGGATGAGGGCGAGGCTGATCGTCTCACCGGGCGGTCGCGCACCGAAGTTCGGTGACGCACAGCGACGCGCGCCACGCAACCAGCCGGAGCGCCAGCGCGCGCTGTTCACTCGCGTTCGACGCCGATCGAGTCGCCGCTCACGTTCACGCCCAGACGCGCCATTCGATAGCGCATCTGGCGCAGCGACAGGCCCAGACTCGCGCCTGCCGCAGTCCGGTTGTAGCGGTGGTGCTCCAGCGCACGCACCAGGATGTCGCGTTCGATGTCGTCGAGGTGACGCGCCAGGTCGTCGGGCAGCGGCTCCTCGATCGGCGCTGCCGCGTGCACGGCCTGCAACAGCTCGGCGGACGTGTTCTCGGTGATCAGATCGAGTTCCTGCGCGGCGCTGTCGGTGAACACCGACTCCGGCAAGCCGAGGTCGTAGACGTCGATCACCTCGGCGCCCGTCAACGCCACCGCTCGATGCAGCAGGTTCTCCAGCTCGCGCACGTTGCCGGGAAACGCATAGCGCTCCAGATGCACCAGCGCGTCACGCGTCAGGCGCGGCGCTGGCGTGACCCCGGCGTCGCGCGCAATGCGCTCGAGCACCCGCTCGCTGATCAATGGCAGGTCGTCGAGACGCTCGCGCAACGGTGGAACCCGGATCTGGATCACGTTGAGGCGGTAATACAGATCCTGACGAAACAAGCCTTCATGCACTTCGGTGGCCAGGTCCTTGTGCGTGGCACTCACCAGCCGCACGTTGACCGACGTCTCGTTGACTGCGCCCACGGGGCGCACCGAACGCTCCTGGATCGCGCGCAGCAATTTGGATTGCATCGACAGCGGCAAGTCACCGATTTCGTCGAGAAACAGCGTGCCGTCGTTCGCGGCCTGAAAGAATCCTTCGCGGTCTTCCATCGCACCGGTGAACGCCCCCTTGCGATAGCCGAAGAATTCGGCCTCGAGCAACTGCTCGGGAATGGCGCTGCAGTTCACCGCGATGAACGGCTGAGCGCTGCGCGGGCTCACCTCGTGGATCGCACGCGCGACCAGCTCCTTGCCGGTACCCGATTCGCCTTGCACCAGCACCGGCGCCATGCTGCGCGCCACTTTGTCGATCAGCGTGCGCACCTGCTGCATGGCACCGGACTGCCCGGCCATGCGCGACAAGGCCTGGCTCGTCGGCGCCGGCGGCGGCGCGGCGACGGTCGGCACGCGCGACGCCCGCGCCGACGGCACACCCCCATGTTCGGACGGCAGGCTCGCCGGATCGATGGTCGGAATGTTCGGGCCGCCGCGCCCGAGCGCCGAAGCGATGACGGCACGAAACTGCTTCAGGTCAACCGGCTTGGTCAGGTAGTCATAGGCGCCGGCCTTGAGCGCCTCGACCGCATTCTCGGCCGAGCCATAGGCGGTGATGACGATCGCCTTCTCGCGCCGGCCGCCCGACTCCAGCCAGTTCAGCAAGTCCAGCCCGGTGCCATCGGGCAGCCGCATGTCGGTGATGACGGCGCTGTAGACACGGTCCTTCAGATGCATCAAGGCATCTTGGACCGAGCCGGCGGTCTCGATGTCGTAACCCTCACGCAGCAACGTGAGCTCGTAGAGCGTGCGCAGGTCCGGCTCGTCGTCGACGACCAGCAGGCTGAAATGCGACGCAATGGACATGAGGTCAGGAGGTCGGGCTGTGCGCGAAGCCAAGCGAGCGGCGCCGCAGGTTGACGAAAAACTCGTTGCGCTGGCTCTCGCCAACCGTGCGCAACCGATAGTCGATGGTCGCACCGTAACGTTCGCACAGTTCCCGGCAAATATACAAGCCCAGCCCCGAGCCGCGGCTGCGGGTCGAGAAAAACGGCTCGAACATATAGGGCTCGACGTCGGGCGGAACCGGCGCGCCGTCGCTGGCAAGGCTCAGGAAGGCCTGGCCCTCGTGGCGCGAGTCGAGCCGCATCTGGATCGCGCCCGCGTCGCGACTGCCATGGCGAAGAGCATTGTCGAGCAGGTTGACGAGCACGCGGCGCAGGT
>JBDSBD010000146.1:0-3855 GCA_039921765.1 Burkholderiaceae bacterium | reverse complement strand
GCCGTGGCGGCGGCAGGAACAGGAACGCGTAGTAGAAGCTGGAGCCGCTCCTGGCTGCCTTGTCTTGCACGTACTGCTCGGGCGTCACGCGTTGTCTCCGACCGCAAGACGAGTCGGCCAGTGCGTGGCCCACGCTGCCTTGTCTTGCACGTACTGCTCGGGCGTCATGCGGACCCCTGTGCCACCGGAGCGCGCGCGGCGCGCATCGTCAACGCGCGCCACAGCATCGGTGGCGCATCCAACCCGCGCAACACGGGCCGGTGTTGCAGCGTGGCAAAGCCCAGGCCTTCGATCTTCTCGAGGATGCGCAGCCCTCCTTGGATGACGAGGCGCAACTCCCAGCCAGCACGCCCCGGGATTGCATGGACCAGCGGTGCACCGCGCAGCATCATCTCGCGTGTCCAAATCAGTTGGTCGCAGACGAGTCGGCGCAGTGCGGGTGAGTCGACACCGCCCAACACGCCGGCGGGGTCAACGCCATGGCGTGCGCAATCCGCCAGTGGAATGTAGAGCCGGCCACGCCGCGTATCGCCACCCAGGTCTTGCCAGAAGTTCGCCAACTGCAGTGCGGTGCAGATGGCATCGGACTGCCCCAAGGCCTGCGCACCGCCGACGCCGTAGAGCTGCAGCAGCAGGCGGCCGATCGGATTGGCCGAGCGCCGGCAGTAATCCTGCAAGTCGGCACGGTCGGCATAGCTCGTCTTCACCACGTCTTGCTCGAACGCGCTCAGCAGATCGGTGAGCAGTTGCAGCGGTAGCGCATGCGCTTTCAGCACGGCGCGCAGCGGATCGAACACACCGGCCCATCGCACACCGGCGCGCTCACCACGGGCGAGTGCCAGCAGGTCGTTGCGATACGCGGCCAGATCGAGCAGGCGCTGCGCCGACGCGGCATTGCCTTCGTCGGCCAGGTCGTCGGCGGTGCGCGCGAAGCGGTAGATCGCCGCCACGGCCGGACGCAACGCGGGCGGGCACAGCAGCGACGCGACAGGAAAGTTTTCGTAATGGTTCACGCTCACGGGGTCGATTGTCCACATTGCCCCCGCGGCTCGATCGCCGTGTCTCGCCTGAAGGATCGGGAGAGGAGTCAGGGAACGCTCATCGATCGAGCCGCGCCACACCGCGTGGTGTGGTGCGGTGGCCTGGAAGGACGCGATCGTCGAGGCCGCGGCTCGGCACTTTCGGCCCCGCTTTCTGACTGCCGTCGCGACGGTTCCTGCGATGCCGCCGCGGTCGCGCAGCGTGTTCTGCGGGAGATCAGGGCATGACGATCCAGCGCGGCTTGTTCGCTGGCATCATCCTGGGCCCGCCGGCACGGGCGGCACTCGATCGATGCGGCGGTGGTTTCGCGTCCGCCTGCCGCCGCCCAGGGGGGCCGCGCCGACAGGCTAAAATCTGCGGCTGACCGATTGCCTGCAAACTGAGAGAGGCGGGGCCGCGTTGCTCTCCGACTCTTGCTTCGAAGACATCCGCGCGGGTGGCGAAATTGGTAGACGCACCAGGTTTAGGTCCTGACGCCAGCGATGGTGTGCGGGTTCGAGTCCCGCCCCGCGCACCAGAGAAATGACAACGAAAGAGTCCGTACATCATGTCCGTCCAAGTTGAAACCCTCGAAAAGCTCGAGCGCCGCATCACGCTGACTCTGCCCACCGCCGCCATCGCGTCCGAGGTCGAGTCGCGTCTCAAGCGCCTGGCGCGCACCGTCAAGGCCGACGGTTTTCGCCCCGGCAAGGTGCCGATGAGCGTGGTCACTCAGCGCTATGGCTACTCGGTGCACTACGAGGTGATGAACGACAAGGTAGGCAAGGCCTTCTCGGACGCCGCCACCGAAGCCAAGCTGCGGGTTGCCGGTGCGCCACGCATCACCGAGAAGGAAGGCTCGCCCGAAGGTGAGGTCGCGTTCGATGCCACCTTCGAGGTCTATCCCGAGATCAAGCTCGGCGACCTGAGCACGGCCGAGGTCGAGCGCGTGGCCACCGAGGTCACCGAAGCGGCGATTGACAAGACTCTCGACATCCTGCGCAAGCAGCGCCGAACCTTTGCGCAGCGCCCGGCCACGGAGGCTGCCGCCGTCGACGACCGCGTGACGATCGACTTCGAAGGCAAGATCGACGGCGTACCGTTCGATGGCGGGAAAGCCGAAGCCTTTCAGTTCCTGATCGGCGAAGGGCAGATGCTCGAGCAGTTCGACGCCGCGGTGCGTGGCATGAAGACCGGCGAATCGAAGACGTTCCCGCTGCAATTCCCGGCCGACTACCAGGGCAAGGACGTGGCCGGCAAGGAGGCCGACTTCCTGGTCACGCTGAAGAAGATCGAATCCCAGCATCTGCCCGAGGTGAACGACGCGTTCGCCAAGTCACTCGGCATTGCCGACGCCACGGTGGCGGGGCTGCGCGCCGATGTCAAGAAGAACCTCGAGCGCGAGGTGAAATTTCGCGTGCTCGCGCGCAACAAGGCCAACGTGATGGACGCGCTCGTCAAGCTGGCCGAGCTGGACGTGCCCAAGGCACTTGTCGAAGGCGAGGTCGAACGCATGACCGAAGCAGCCCGCGCTGACTTGAAGAAGCGCGGTGTCAAGGATGCCGAAACGGCGCCGATTCCACCCGGCGTGTTCGAGCCGCAGGCCGAGAAGCGCGTACGCCTTGGATTGGTGGTGGGCGAACTGGTGCGCAGCAACAACCTGCAGGCCAAGCCGGACCAACTGCAGGCCCATATCGAGGAGATGGCGCAGAGCTACGAGAAGCCGGCGGAGGTGGTGCGCTGGTATCTTGGCGACCGCCAGCGCCTGGCAGAGGTCGAGGCTCTCGTGGTCGAGAGCAACGTAGCCGCCTTCGTGCTGGGCAAGGCCAAGGTCATCGACAAGACGCTGCCGTTCGATGAACTGATGACGGGTTGAGCGTTTCCCTGTCCCGATGAGAGCGCCGCGCCGCGAGGTCGGCGCTCTTTTGGTTGCGGGCATCGATTCTTCGACGCCATCTTGTGGCCACATAATCGACCCCAACATCCATTGAGTCTCTTTGCAAGGAGTGCCATGAGCGCGCTGGACACCAACGATCTGGGGCTGGTCCCCATCGTCATCGAAACCTCGGGCCGCGGCGAGCGCGCCTACGACATCTACAGCCGGCTGTTGCGCGAGCGCGTGATCTTCCTGGTGGGTCCGGTCACCGACCAGACCGCGAATCTGGTGGTCGCGCAGATGCTGTTCCTGGAAAGCGAGAATCCCGACAAGGACATCTCGCTGTACATCAATTCACCGGGCGGCTCGGTGAGCGCCGGGCTGTCGGTGTTCGACACGATGCAGTTCATCAAGCCCGATGTGTCCACGCTGTGCATGGGCATTGCGGCCAGCATGGGCTCGTTCCTTCTGATGGCCGGCGCCAAGGGCAAGCGCTTTGCGCTGCCGAACTCGCGCGTGATGATCCATCAGCCTTCAGGCGGTGCGCAAGGTCAGGCGACAGACATCGAGATCCACGCCCGCGAAATCCTCAAGACCCGCGAGCAGCTCAACCTCATCTATGCCGAGCGCACGGGACAGCCGATCGAGAAGATCCGTGCCGACATGGAGCGGGATTTTTTCATGGACCCGGAAGAGTCGAAAGCCTATGGCCTGATCGACCAGGTGCTCAAGCACCGCGCGACGACGCCGACGGCCGGTTGAGCCGCGATCCAGCCGGCACGGCGCGTGCAACAACACAGGAAACGGGGCCTTTTTCGCAGCGAAGGCCCCGTTTTCTTTTGAACTATCATTGGTTCAGCTGCCCCTTTCTGTCCCGAGACCACCCACCCCATGGCCGATAAAAAAGGCACTTCGAGCGAGAAGGTTCTGTACTGCTCCTTTTGCGGCAAAAGCCAGCA
>JBDSBD010000145.1:0-3159 GCA_039921765.1 Burkholderiaceae bacterium | reverse complement strand
GATTGGCGGTGCGTCGCTGAACGCCGCCGACTTTGCCGCGATCTGCAGGGTCGCTGCCTGACGCAACGCTGGCCTGGCGGGCGCACTCGAACCTCCTGGAGTTGAAGCAATGGATATGTTGTTGAACCTGATCGTGGTATTGCAGATTCTCACGGCGCTCGTGATGATCGGCCTCGTGCTCGTCCAGCACGGCAAGGGTGCCGACATGGGCGCGTCGTTCGGCAGCGGTGCCTCGGGCAGCCTGTTCGGTGCGACCGGCAGCGCCAACTTCCTGTCACGTTCGACGGCGGTGTGCGCGACGCTCTTTCTGCTCTGCACGCTGGCGCTAGCGTACTACTCGAACGACAGCGCACGCCCCTCGACCGGCAGCGTGCTGGATCGTCCGCACATCAGCGCGCCCGCCGCCAGCGCACCGGCCGCGACGCTGCCGGCCACCGGTGCGGCGCTGATCCCCGGGGCCGCCAGCGGCGCCGCTGCGGCACCGGTGACGCCGCTGGTGTCGGCCACGCCGGCCTCGGGCGCCGCGGCGAGTCCGACCAAGTAGCGCGGCGCGCCGCGTTGCCGATGGCAACGCGCGCTCCCTCTGTCGTGGCTCGCGCAGTGCGGGGAAACCATGCCTGTTGAGGTTAGAATGTGTAGCTGCCCGGTGAGCGAATCCTCATGCAATCCGGACACAATTTGCGATGCTGTGCGGCCGACGTGGTGGAATTGGTAGACACGCTATCTTGAGGGGGTAGTGGCGAAAGCTGTGCGAGTTCGAGTCTCGCCGTCGGCACCAACCTATGCTCTGCCTGCCCGTGTCGGTGCGTTCATGCCGGCGCGACGCAGTCTGTTCCTCGCGTTCGCGCGACGAGTTCCGACATGAATCTCGACCCTTACCTGCCCGTCCTCCTGTTCATCCTCGTCGGTGCAGCAGTGGGCGTGGCACCCCAGGTGCTCGGCTTCCTGCTCGGGCCCAACCGCCCCGACGAGGCGAAGAATTCCCCGTACGAATGCGGCTTCGAGGCCTTCGACGATGCGCGCATGAAGTTCGGCGTTCGCTACTACCTCGTTGCCATCCTGTTCATCCTGTTCGACCTGGAGATCGCCTTCCTGTTTCCGTGGGCAGTCTCGTTGCGCGAGATCGGACCCACCGGTTTCTGGGCGATGATGGTTTTCCTCGGCATTCTCGTCGTCGGGTTTGTCTACGAATGGAAGAAAGGCGCACTCGATTGGGAGTGACAACGGGATCGCATCATGGGCATTGAAGGCGTCATCAAGGAAGGCTTCGTCACGACCAGCATGGACGCGCTGATCAACTGGTCGAAGACGGGTTCGCTGTGGCCGATGACCTTCGGCCTGGCGTGCTGTGCGGTCGAGATGATGCACGCCGGCGCGGCGCGCTACGACATCGATCGCTTCGGCATGCTGTTTCGCCCAAGCCCGCGCCAGAGTGACCTGATGATCGTCGCCGGCACCTTGTGCAACAAGATGGCGCCGGCGTTGCGCAAGGTCTACGACCAGATGGCCGAGCCGCGCTGGGTGCTCTCGATGGGCTCGTGCGCGAACGGCGGCGGCTACTACCACTACAGTTACTCTGTGGTGCGCGGCTGCGACCGCATCGTGCCGGTCGATGTCTATGTGCCGGGTTGTCCGCCCACCGCCGAGGCGCTGCTCTACGGCATCTTGCAACTGCAGGCGAAGATTCGCCGCGAGAACACGATCGCACGCGCATGACCCTCCAACTCGATACGTTGCAGGCCGCGCTCCAGTCGGTGCTCGGTACCCGAATCAAGTCGCTGACACGAGACCGCGGCGAACTCACACTCGGCGTCGAGACTGCTGACTACATGGAGGTGGCGTTGCTGCTGCGCGACCACGCCGATCTGGCTTTCGAGCAGCTCATCGATCTGTGCGGCGTCGATTATTCGAGCTACAAGGACCAGCCCTGGGAGGGCCCGCGCTTTTGCGTTGTCTCGCACCTGCTGTCGATCAGCAAGAACTGGCGCGTGCGGCTCAAGGTGTTCTGCCCCGACGACGACGTGCCGATGATTGCCTCGCTGACCCCCGTCTGGAGCGCGGGCAACTGGTTCGAGCGCGAAGCGTTCGACCTGTTCGGCATCATCTTCGACGGCCACCTCGATCTGCGCCGCATCCTCACCGACTACGGCTTCATCGGCCACCCGTTTCGCAAGGACTTCCCGGTGTCGGGCCATGTGGAGATGCGCTACGACGATGAGCAAAAGCGCGTGATCTACCAGCCCGTCACGATCGAGCCGCGCGAGGTCACGCCGCGAATCGTCCGTGAAGACAACTACGGCGAGCTGCACTGATCGCGCCATGGCAGACATCAAGAACTACACGCTCAATTTTGGCTGCGGCCGCACGCTGCGCGCGCTTGACTTCGCCGACGCGAAGTCAGCCTGCGCCGAAATTGAGCGCGGCCTGTGGTTCGCAGGCTGAGGCGCGTATGGCAGACATCAAGAACTACACGCTCAATTTTGGCCCGCAGCATCCGGCTGCGCATGGCGTGTTGCGCCTTGTGCTCGAGCTTGACGGCGAGGTCATCCAGCGCGCCGATCCGCACATCGGCTTGTTGCACCGTGCCACCGAGAAGCTGGCCGAGACGCGCACCTTCATCCAGTCGCTGCCCTACATGGACCGCCTCGACTACGTGTCGATGATGAGCAACGAGCACGCCTACTGCCTGGCGATCGAGAAGCTGCTGGGCGTCGACGTCCCGATCCGCGCGCAATACATCCGCGTGATGTTCTCCGAGATCACCCGCTTGCTCAATCACCTGATGTGGCTGGGCGCGCACGGTCTCGACTGCGGCGCGATGAACATGCTCATCTACTGCTTCCGCGAGCGTGAAGACCTGTTCGACATGTACGAAGCGGTGTCGGGTGCGCGCATGCACGCCGCCTACTATCGTCCGGGCGGTGTGTACCGCGACCTGCCCGACACGATGCCGCAGTACAAGGTCTCGAAGATTCGCAACGCCAAGGCATTGGCGCGCATGAACGAGAACCGCCAGGGCTCGTTGCTCGATTTCATCGAGGACTTCTGCAAGCGCTTTCCCAAGAACGTCGACGACTACGAGACCCTGCTCACCGACAACCGCATCTGGAAGCAGCGCACCGTGGGCATCGGTGTGGTCTCGCCCGAGCGCGCGCTGAA